>JAEYWB010000471.1 GCA_023429275.1 Planctomycetota bacterium | reverse complement strand
GCCCTCGCCGTCGACGATGAAGATCGCGTCGGCGAGGCACCCGAAGTTCCCGAGACGGTGACCGAACCTGTCGCCAACCCCAACCTGTAACGACACTTCCACCACGCCTCCCGACTTACCGCTCCCCCTGATCAGAGATTCGGTCCCTTGAAGCCCGCTCGGCGCAGTTCGCCGGTGCGTGCCGACCGACACAGTGAATTCCCGCTGGGTCCGGAAGACCCTGCGATTTACCGGCCCCAGCCCTCATCCGGCTGGGAGGCCGCAGTTCAGGGAGGATGATCATGCGGTATTTCGTGCGCCTGGCCCTGCTCGCCGTGATGACGACCCAAGCGGGCTGCGTCGTTCCGATCTGGAGCCCCTCGCCCGACAAGCGGGCCCGTCAGCTCATTTACCAGTCGGAGTCCTACCGGCACATTCCGGAAATCTGGGACCGCATCTGGGGCTTCGACCTGCCTGACCTCGCGACCCCGTACCGTACGCACGGCGGCGTCATCTGATAAGCGAGCCTGATTCTGTGGCTGCGGGTAGCGGCAGGTCGCTCCTTGGAACTGACCGGCGGCGTCTCCGCGGATCAATCCCGACACTGAGGGCACGAGAGATTCCTCCCAATCTCCTGTGTCCTTTCGTATTCGGATCGCTGCAGAACAGATCGCTGATGAGTGTTCGTGTCCGGATGTGAGTCCAGACTCGCAGGGACGGTCGAACAGAACGATCTCGCGTGTCGGAAACAGTCTGGCGCCAACGCGTTGGAACTCCTGTGGACGGTCTTCGCTCGATAGAGCCGTGCCTTCCGAAGGCTCCAGGGACGGCGGGAGACTGACGCCTCCTCGTCCGGATTCCGCGTCTTGCCCAACTCTTCAGCTGAGTCGAGCTCCGTTTCCCTCCGCGCGGTGGCCCTGGTGGCGGCCGCGGCGCTCGGACAATTGCTGCTGCTCCTTTGGCTCCAGGCTGTCCAGACCCGGATCTATGGCACCTCCGAGGAGATGGATGCGTATCTCTGTGCCGCAGCTCTCCCGCTTGTTCTGGGCGGAATCCTGGCCGCTGCTGCAGGAACGGCGATCGTCCCGTACTACCAGGAACAGCGACTGCGCGCGGGACTGACGGCAGCCGACGCGGCCGCTGTGCATATTGCGGGACTACTGCTCATCCTGGGGCTCGCCCTGGCGCTGGCGATGTTCTCCGCCGCCGCGGACACGATTCGGGTGGCCTATCCCGATCTCACCGGGAGACGCCTGGACGTTGCGGCGGGGCTCCTGAAGATTCTATGCTGGCTGACGCCGCTGATCGCACTGACCGGGTTTCTCTACGGACTGTGGCATGCCCGGCAGCAGTTCCAGTGGCCCGCGCTGGTGGGACTCGTCGGGCCGTTCATTACAGTGCTGTTCGTCATCGCGCCCCCCGCGCCGTCGATCGAGCGGCTCGCCTGGGGAGTGCTTGCCGGGGCCATCGTCGGTCTGGCGATCCTCCTCCCCGGAAGCGTTTCGGCCGGCGCGCTGAGGCACAAGGCGGCGCGGAGCGAGTTGCTCCGCTTCGGAGCGATGACGCTTCCGATCTTCGTCGGGGCGGCCTACTCCCGACTCGATATGATCGTGGACCGGATCCTTGCAGCGCGGCTCGGCGAAGGGAATATCTCGCAGATGGCCTACGCCGCGCGAATTGTTGCCGCCGTCGCGACTCTCACGACGTCGGGACTGTCGGTCGTGATCTTCCCTGCGCTGGCGCGGCATGCGGCGGCGGGAGACATGCGACAACTCCGATCCGATCTGTCGGAAGGTTGGCGTTTCCTTGCCGTGATCCTGATCCCTGTCGTCGGCGGAATCTTCGTCTGCGGCGGGATGATCGTGAGGGCTCTCTTCGAACACGGGGCATTTACTGCGAAGGACACCGCGGCGGTCGACTTGCTAATGCGGCTGTCTCTTGGGTTCCTGGTTGGGACCGCGGTGGGAGAGGTTGCCAGCCGAACGTTGACGGCGCTCGGACGGATCTGGACCGTGACCCTGGTTGGAATGCTCGCCTTCACGGCGGCGTCGGCTGCCAAGATCGCGATCGTCGATCGGTTCTCGGCGCCCGGTCTCTCGGCCACAGCCTCCATTTCGGCCCTTCTGGTGTCGCTTACGCTCGTCGCGCTGCTGGTGATTCATGGCGGGCGGAGCGACATCCAGAGGCTGTCGATCACGGTCCTCCGCAGCGGCCTGGCGAGCGGACTGGCCATCCTGCCGGGAGCGTGGCTGATGTCGTTCGGGACGCTTGCAAGCGTGATCGCCGGAATCTTTTCGAGCATCGGGACCTATGTGATCCTCCTGCTGATCCTTCAGGATGAGTTCGCCCGCCGCGCCTGGCTCGCGGTGTTCCCTGAACGAGCCAAGACCTGAGAGGCCTGCTTTTTACGGCCACGCAGCGGACACGGGATCCGGCGTGATCGGATCCGCGCGGCCTGAAGCGCCAGCAGTGCGGCGATTCGCGAACACGCGGCGATTCGTCCGTAGAGGGACTTCACAGGTTGCCGAGAATTCGAGCTACAGGGCGGTTAGCGATTTAAGCTCAATCGGTTGGCATAGCGAGTCGAGCGCGTCCCAAAGTCGGTCGAACTGCTTCTCCCGATCCTCGTGTTCGATCAGGTACGTCCTGTTTGCGGCTCGCGACAGAACCCGTAACTGTGGATCCCGGGCCACCGACACGATGGCGCTCGCGATCGCCGAGACGTCCCGGCAGGGGACGAACTTCGCCTTAAACCCCAGCCGCTCCATGTGGCGGTACTCGGGGACGTCACCGATAATCATCGCGGCTCCGGCGGCGGCGTACTCCAGCACGCTCGAGGAGCGCATGTCGGCCCGTTCCATAATTGAAGTCGCGATGTCCGCGGTGATTGCCAGGTCGTGGTACTCCGCGAGCGTCAGCTCTCGATCGATCAACGTGAATCGATTCTCCACCCCGCTCGCCACAATGGCGTTCCTGGCCCGCTGAAGCTCATCGGAGGCCCCCGGACCGCCGATCAAGACGAAGTGCGTCTCCGGGACCTTGGAGACGACCTGGATTGCGGCCTGGAGAACTTCGCGCGATCCCCATACCGGACGAAAGCGGCGGCTGTTCGCTACGACCGTCGCCCCGAGAGGAATTTTCCAGCGGGCGCGGGCTGCAAGGCGGTCCTCCGTGGTCGTCCCGAGGAGCGGGCCAATCTCCATGCCCCACGAGATGTCCCGCACCCGTTCGCGCGGGACGCCGAAGCGGCGGACGATATGGTCTGCCGCGACGGTCGAGCTCGGGAGTATCAGGTCGACGCTTCGCAGAGCGCGGCCGATGAGCCGATCCGCCCCCCACCAGGTCTCCGCAGAGTTGTAGATGTCCGCCCCGAACGGAAAGATCGCTCGAGGAATTCCGCGGCAGAGGCTCGTCGGTAGACCGTAAGCCATTGCCTCACAGCCGAGGACGAAGCGGGGCTTCAGCCGGCGGACCGCGCGGGCCAGCCGCCACGCCTGCTCCAGCCAGACCCACATCGTCCCTTCCCAGGCTTCAGGCTCATCCTTCCCGGTCGCCGCGCGAAAGTGAGGCAGGTTCCGCCGGATGGCCCGCGCCTGCACCCGGAGTGCGGCCGGTTCCAGAGCCCGCAGTATCCAGTCCCAAAACAACCGCCGCTCCTTCGCGACGTCAATGACCTTGACCCCGGTCGGAAGCCGCGAGCCCTTCTGCGACCACGTCACGACGACGACCGGCACGCCCCGCTTTTGCCAATCGGCCGCAAGCAGTGCGGGAAAAAGGCTTTCCGGACCGCCAAGGATCACCGCCGGTCGTGTGTCGGATGCGGCGTGAACAGAGGAGACGGACACAGAAGGCTTTCGAGGACCTTGGAGAGCTGAAACACGAGTTTCCCGGGAGTTCAAGAGGATGATCGAGCGATCGCCCGGCGGACAGCGTCCGCGGAAGCGACGGCCTCCTCAATGACTTCGCACACGGTGTCGATATCGCCCCCGCTGACGGCGGTCCCGGTCGGGAGGAGCATCACCGTCTCGCACAACCGTTCGGACACCGGGAGCGGAACACGGATATGTCGGCGAGGCTCATCGCGGTACGGGGCCATACGGTGACACCCAGGAAAAAAATATCGGCGGGCGAGGATGTTTTCGTGCTGGAGCGTGTTCAACAGCTCATCCCGCGTCAGGCCGGCCCGCAGAGGGTCGACTTCAACGACGACGTACTGGTAGTTATGGCGGGGAACATCGGCATAGTTCATGACCCGCAGTCCAGGAATCGTTCCGAGCCGGGCGAAGTAGCGGGCGTGGTGCCGGCGGTTGGTCCCGACGATCTCGGGAAGCGATTCCAGGGAAGTCAGCCCCATGGCGGCGCTGATCTCCGTGAGTTTTCCATTGGTTCCGGCGTGGACGACGTTGTCGAAGCCCGCGAATCCGAAGTTCCGCATCAGTCGCATCCGGCGGTCCAGTTCCGGATCGTGGGTCAGGACGGCCCCCCCTTCGAAGG
>JAEYWB010000419.1 GCA_023429275.1 Planctomycetota bacterium | reverse complement strand
GAATTCGGTCACGACGGGGACGGGCGGCAGCGGAGCGAGCGACTCCCAGACGGGAGGGAGAAACTCGGCTTCGACATCGCGAGGCGAGTATCGAGCACGGGGCGACCGGGGTGAGAAGCTGTGGCCGAAACCGGTGTCGGCGGCGGAATCCCTCTCGCCGAAGACCTCATCGGCCGAGTTCTGGGCTCGCGCGATCTGCGTCGGCAGGTATTCCTTCCCGTCCACCTTCACGATGTCGAACGAGGGGGGCTCCTGCTGATCCCAGAGGTTCGAGCCCATGATCCGGGCCTGGACCATTCGCAGCTTGCGGCCGTTCGCCAGCTCGCCGGGGCGGGCCCAGCGGGCGACGTTGTTGAGCAGCACGTCTTCGCGGGTGTGGGGGTGATCCCCACGGATGTGCGCGTTGACCGCACCGATCAGGTAGGGCTTGTCTTCATTGATCTCGTAGACGAGGTCGAGTTCGCCGTCGGTGTCGAGGAATCGGGGAATCGGGTCGACTGTCGCGAAGAGCCGGCCGAGCTCGTCGTACTGGTCCTTCATGTGCTTGACGTCGAGGCCCATCAGCCGGGCGTTGAAATAGTCTCCCTGCTTCAGCTTCGGTTTTCCCCACAGCTGGTTTCGCGAGAGGACCTCGTATCCGGCCAGGTCGATACTGCGGACCTTGTAACGCACCCCCTCTTCGATCTTGAAGACGACGGTGACGTAGGAACGGTCTTCGGACTTCTTCTCCTCGTGGGAGATCCTGACGTTGAAGAAGCCGAGGTTGTGGTAGTACTCGGTCAGGGTGAAGACATCATTGCGGATCTTCTCGGGCTCGTAGTCGCCACCGATCCACCACAGGATGACGCTCTTCGTCGCCAGCTTCGTTTTCAGAACGGGGCCGCTGATGAACTTGTTTCCTTCGAAATCGATCCCCCACACCCGGACCTTGGGGCCTTCGAGGATGACGAAAACGACTTCGCGGTCTTCGGGGTTGTTCCCCTTTTCCAGTTCCACTTCAGCGTAGTGGTAACCCTTTTCCTGGTAGAGGCTCTTGATCCTGGAGACCGCCTCGCGGTTCGCCTGGACGTCGAAGCCGTGGCCGACCGAGATCCCGATATGAGCCTGGAGCTCCGACGTCTTGATCTTCTTGTTGCCGCGGAACTCGACCTGCCGGACCATCGGCCGTTCGCGGAGCCGGTAGGTGAGGACCGGCCCCTCGTCGGACATCGTGATGACCGGCTTGACGCTGTAGAACCAGTGGGTGTCGAGCAGGGCTGCGACGTCGTCCTGGATCTCCTGGCGGGTAATCGCCCGCCCTTTTCGGCTCTTGATGCGGGCCTCGATCGCCCGGGGCTGGATCGTCACATTCCCTTCGATCCGGACGTCGGCCAGGGGATCCTGCAGCTTCTTGTCGGTGATGTCTTCGTCATAGTCGCCGAGGCCCCCGGTCAGCTCGATGGGGGGCTGGGCAAACTGGCGGCGTTTCGCCTCTTGCGCCACGACCGTGGTGACGGCAGCAAGGAATGCCAGAGCGAGAACGCACCGCTTGAGGCGATGGCTCGTCGACCGACATCCATGAGGTCGAACGCCGTGCATGAGGGGAAACGGGTTTGGCCCTTGGCATCATGCCGAGGGACCGGAAGGGAGGGTCTTCGGTGGAAAACCGGGAAGGATGCGCGACGGAGGGGTTTTCGGGGAGGACCGTGATGGAAGTCGACGGCGATCGTGCCGTCTTCTCCTGCTCGTCGGGCTCTCGAAAAGGTCGCGATTCCGATGGGGCAGGGGGGTGTACCGCAACCGCGCAATCGCGGCAATATGAGTTTTCGGGCGGGAAGCAGGCGCTCATCGCGTCGGCTGCTCCCGGGACGAACATTCTCCTCTGCCGCCGACGAGACCTCCCCCGGCGCGCCGTCGTCACGGAAGCCTTCATTGCTCCAGGGCTCGCCCCCATCCCGGCCGGGGCCGAGTCTCTCCTGATCAGCACCGCACAGCGGCTCGACTCTCCGATCAGCCTTGCCGGTTCCTGGAGTGACAACGACGACGATCTGCGGGAAGCGCTGGAAGATCTCATGGGAGATGAGGTCGCGGTCGGCCTCTCTCCCGACTTCGTGGCGGCCGATCGCGAGAACCTGGCGTCGGTCTCCGAGGGGAGAATCGACGGACCGAGGTGAAGGAAACGTCGCACCGGCGACGGCCTGCGATCTACGATCCCTGCCCGCCCCCCGATAGACTCCGGCAATCTGTCCGTCGCGGGTTACTCGCGGGTCGCATCCTATGATTCAAAAGGTCCTCGCCCTCCTCGTCCGATCCCTGCGGACGGATGCGAGATTGCTCCGAAGCCACATCATGCGGGCCGGAGTCGGCGTCCTCATTCTCTTCCAGCTCTGGGGGGTGTGGACCGCCGCCTCTTACTCCTCGTCGCCCGGGCTCAACTTCTTCACCGCCCTGACGATCGCGAACCTCGTCATCATCAGCCTGTTCGCCTCGGCCGTCTTCGCCAACGCGATCCTCGAAGAGAAGGAAGAGCAGACTCTCCCGCTCCTTCGAATGGCGGATATCGGACCCCTGTCCCTGCTTCTGGGGAAGTGGCTGCCGCGGCTCGTCATGGCGATCCTGCTCCTGGTCATCCAGCTCCCGTTCGCCATTCTGTCGATCACGCTCGGCGGCGTTCTCTGGTCGCAGGTCTACGCGTCGTTCTGGATGCTGCTGGCCTACCTGTTCTTCGTCGGAAACATCGGGCTGTTCTTCTCCGTCTGGTGTCACCGCATCGGGACCGCTTACGGCTTGACGGTCGGCACGCTGTTCCTTCTCGAGATCGCGATCCCCCAGTTCGCTCAGGTCGTCTCGGCCGCGAGCACGAATGCCGTCGCTTCCAGCGTCGCTGACGGCATCCATGGCTGGCTGAACGAAATCAACTGCATCAGTCGGGCGGAGGCGATCTTCTCGGTCGGATTCGCCGAAGAGTCGTTCGACCGCTTCTTCTGGGGGAACATTGCGGCGGGAGGAGCGGTCTTCCTCCTCACCTGGCTGACGTTCGACCGGGCCACCGCCCGCGAGCCGTCCCATCGGCCGTGGTGGAGTGACCTCCTGAAGGGGACACGGCGCTCCTCCAGTACCGCCCCCGGTCGTCGGCGGGCCTCCCCCGCCAGCGGATCGTCCTCCGCCGAGGACGTTTCGCGGACCGGGCTGGCTCCCTCTCCTTACGCCGCCAGGGAGACCGTTCTGCCGTCAGGACGGAGGTCGTGGGACGCAGCCCTCGCCTATAAGGACTTCCACCAGATCGCCGGCGGCCCGCTGTTCCTGATGATCCGTCTCGTTGTCGCCGCCGTCACGGTCTTCGGGACGGTTGGAATGATCCTCTACGCGTCCGGGAGCCTGTCTCCGGGCGACCTCATTGAGTTCGTCGGCGGAACGTCTCTCGGCTGGGGGATCTTCTTCTTCATTCTCGAAGCCGGGGCGCTCTTTGCCCGTGTCATGCGGGCTGAGATCAAGGACCGCACCTGGGCGACGCTCGTCCTGCTCCCGAAGTCGATTCCGGAGATCATGTTTTCGAAGCTGGCCGGAGCGGGCATGGCGCTGCTGCCGTGGCTGAGCATGATCGCCTTCGGCGCGATGGCGACCGCCCACAACTGGATCGGCGAATTCCGGCACGCCGGATTCGCCGGAGCCATGTTCTGGTTCTGCTGCCAGGTTCTTCTCGGGATTCAACTGGCGATGTACTTCGGCCTGGTGTTCGACTTCGCGATCTGGCCGCTGGCCGTCGGCATGGCCGCGATGGCGGTTATTGTTGCGAATACCATGATCGTCTCCTGCTTCATCGGGGCGGTCGGAGGAGGAAGCGGAGGGCCGGAAGTCTTCATGGGGATGATGGGGATCGGAGCGATCGTGCTGACGGCCGTCTTCTTCCAGCTCTCCGTGGCCCGTCTCGAAGAGCTTGCCGCCGACGAAAAGTAGCCCGCGGTCACGAGCGGGCGATCCCGGCCGGGGCTCCCCATTCGCCTCCGAAAACGAACTGGTCGAGAGGCTTCCGCTCGCGCGGAGCGGCATCCCGCTTCCGGGAGGATTCCGGGGCCTGCGAGGGGGGCGTGTCGGGCTCGGCCGCATAGCCGATCGCCAGCCCCGTCACCGGCTGGAACTCCTCCGGAATGCTGTACTGGAGCCGGGCCCTGTCAGGGAGAATACCCGCCATCTGGTGAACGACGAGTCCGCGAGCGGTCGCCTCAAACGTCAGCTGTGCGCTCGCCGCCCCCAGGTCGTGGAGGGCCACGCCATTCGGTTTGCCGTTCCTTGAGAACTTGGTCCGGTAGCATCCGATCGCGAGGACCGGGACGTGCTTCGCCCATTCCTGGTTTGCGTCGACGAGGCACGACAGAAGCTTCGCGAAGCCGGCCGGGTCATCCTTTGTGGCGACGATGTACCGCCAGGGTTGCTCGTTGTAGGAAGAGGCCGCCCACCGCGCCGCTTCGAACAGGGACTTCAGGTCCCCGACCGGAACACTCCGATCGGAGAAGGCCGTAGGGC
>JAEYWB010000406.1 GCA_023429275.1 Planctomycetota bacterium | reverse complement strand
AGTCCTAGCTGTGCAAAAACACTAGGGCCCTCGGTCACTTGTCCAACCGGCATCACACTGCCGCGGAACGCGACGTGCATCATCTCACTGCGCCCCGGATTGATCCCGATGACCGCGCATCGGGAATTGCCCGTGCCTGACGGGACGCCTGGTGAGGATCGCCATCACTGAGGGACGGCACATTCCACGGAGCGCGGTGATGCCCGGTGCTCAACGTGAACGTTCTGCGACCAGGCAGCGACCCCCTCCAGCGCCGTTTCGATGCTCGTCCTTTGCTGTTTCCCCCGTTCTTTCGAGAGCCGTCACCATTCGCCAAGGAACCAAACCATGTGGCCCGTGAAGCCCATTGCTGTCTCTGTGGCCTTCGCCATTTACGGTGCGGGTATTCTTCCTGCCCAGCAGCCCCGCCGGTCACCCGGCCCGGAAAGACCTGCCCAGACACCCTCAAGGCCAAGTCAGCCATCGACTCAAGCGGAAGGTAAGAACGCCGCTGCGCCCTCTCGCGCCGCCGATGACGCGGTTGAGCAAGCTCAGTCTCCGCGTCCCCAGCCGCGAGGCAAAGCGGTCGAACAGGAGATGACGGCCGACGATCGCTCGGCGAAGTTCGCTCCGACCGAAGTGAAGCCGGCCTCGCCTGTCTTCAAGACCCAGCCGAAGGAGGGAAAGGTCAGCGGCTTCGACTTCTTCCGTGACGGTCTGAATACCGATCGTCCCTTCGTTCCCTTCCATGAGATCATGACCGCGGAGACGGAGCAAAAGCCGAAAGTCATGGAAGCTCAGCGGAAGCTCCTGGCAAAGCGTTACGATCTGACGCCCCATCCCGATCCCGAAACGAAAATGTCCCGCGGAAAGGCGGTCCTGCGTGGACCGACCGCGCGGCTTCCCGAAGGGGTGACCTGGGAGGCCCTCGGCAAAATGAGCGCGGAGGAGATCCGGGAGAAGAAACTTTTCCCGTATCCCGCCTTGCCGCACCCGCTCCAGGCGAATGGCGGCCAGGTCTTCCCGCGCTCGCAGGTCGAGATGTTTCCGCGGCTTGAGCGATTCGACGTCGAGTTCGATCTTCCCGAGGCGTTTCTTCCCGAGTTCCCTCCCGCGATCTTCCTGCAGAATCGCCCCGAACTCGGCGATGTCTCCCGCGGGCAGGTTGTCTCGATCAACAACTTCCACGCTCTTTTCAAGGACCTTCTGACGCCTGTTCAACTGGATGGTCTGCGTCTGTTGTTGACGCCGCTTCCGCAAGAGGAGTTTAACGCAACCGACGACCGCAAAACGGTGCGGCCGAGCCTTGGGGTTGCCTGCTTCGATTGCCACGTCAACGGCCATACGACCGGCCAGTTCCACCTCAGCCCCGACATCCGTCCGCAGGAGCGCCGGTTCCGACTGGACACGACCAGCCTTCGCGGAGTGTTCAATCAGCAGATCCACGGATCGAAGCGGAGCCTGAGGTCGGTCGAAGATTTCACGGAGTTCGAGCAGCGGACCGCATACTTCAACGGCGATCCGATCCATGCGATGAAGAAAGGATTCCAGGAGATACCACGTGTCTCGATCCCTCACATGGCGCAGTTTCAGAACATGCTCGACTTCCCCCCCGCTCCAAAGCTGAACGTCCTCGGCCGGCTTAACAGCAAGGCGACGGAACAGGAAAAGCGAGGGGAGGCCCTCTTCTTCGGAAAGGCCCAGTGCTCGGTCTGCCATCCTGCTCCGTTCTACCTGGATCACCAGATGCACGATCTGCATCTGGAGCGATTCCTGACGGACGAACCGGGCGACGGGCCGATCAAGTCGTTCACGCTCCGGGGAATCAAGGACAGCCCTCCGTATCTCAAGGACGGGCGGTGCCTGACGCTGGACGACACCGTCGAGTTCTTCAACCTGGTTCTCGAACTCGGCCTGTCAGAGGATGAGAAGACGGATCTCGTCGCATTCCTGATGTGTCTGTAGATCCGCGTCCGTCCCACGCGGAGATTGCGACATCTTGAACGGCCGGTGGAGGGGAACATCACCCTCCGCCGGCTGTTGTGCGTTCGGGAGTGAGGATTTCCGGAGACTCCGGGGCCGCCTCACGGTAGACTGGCGGCTCCCTGGACGACGCCGCCGACCGCCCTGCAAGGCCCTTTCGCGACAGGCCCGAAATGCCGACGACCGCGACCTCCCCTGCCTCATCGATCCCGACTGCTGTCTCCCGCCGCGACTGGCTCGTTCGCTCCGGAGCGGGATTCGGCGGCATCGTCCTCGCGGACATGCTGCACGCCGCTGGTACCGTTCCGCTGCCGAAGGTGAACTCGACCGGGCTCAATCTCCGCCCGACCGCGAAGAGCGTCATCTTCCTCTTCATGGAGGGGGGGCCGAGCCACATGGACAGCTTCGACCCCAAGCCGAAGCTGAACGAACTCGCGGGGCAGCCGCTGCCGCCGGGGTACAAGCGGGTCATTACGGCGATGGGGGAGATCAACTCCCCCCTTCTTGCCTCAAAGAGGAAGTGGAAGCAGCATGGCGAGAGCGGACTGTGGGTCTCCGACTGGCTGCCGAATATCGCGACCTGTGCCGACGACCTTGCCGTCATCCGCTCATGCTGGACGAACGGCATCAATCACTCCGGGGGCGTCTGCCAGATGAACACCGGGACGCCGATTGCCGGCCGCCCGTCGCTCGGCTCCTGGGTCAGTTACGGACTCGGGACGGAGAATCAGAACCTTCCCGCATTCGTCGTCATGACCGACTCGACGACCGAGCCGATCAACGGTCCGCGGAACTGGAGTGCCGGGTTCATGCCCGCCGGCTACCAGGGGGTGCAGCTCGAGTTCGGCGAGACGCCGATCCGGAACCTCGCGAATCCGAAGGGGGTCACCGACGCCCGCCAGCGCGAAAAGCTCGAACTGCTGACGTCGATGAACACGGACTATGCACAGCGGCATCCGCACCAGTCGGAGCTCGACGCCCGGATCCGGAGTTACGAACTCGCCTTCCGGATGCAGGCCCACGCCCCCGAGACGGTCGATCTCTCCGAGGAGACTGCCGCGACGCAGGAGGCCTATGGACTCAACAACAAGAAGACCGCTCCGTACGGGAGGGCGTGCCTCCTCGCCCGGCGCCTCGTCGAGCGGGGCGTGCGGTTCGTCCAGCTCTACAGTGGTTCAGGGAGCAAGTGGGATGCGCACGCCGGCATCGAGAAGAACCACACCGACCGGTTTGCCGAGACCGATCAGCCGGTGGCGGCGCTCCTCAAAGACCTCAAGCAGCGAGGGC
>JAEYWB010000394.1 GCA_023429275.1 Planctomycetota bacterium | reverse complement strand
CTCGCCGTCGCCGACGCTCTCGACCCGGTAGTACTCCGACAACAGACGCGTCACGTATTCGCGCATGTCCGCGTTGTCATCGGCCACGAGGACCAGCGGAAGCGTTTCGTTCTCCTGAGTGACGATTCCCTTCGATCGTGGCCTCCCGGTCCGGTCACCCGACAGGGACGCCGGCTCTCCGGCTTCCCCCAGGAGCCCTCGCCTCGCCTCCTGGACAAAGGGGTTCGCCTCTTCATCGGCGACCGCCTGGAAGCTGCGCTCCCCCGGGCAGTCTGCCGGAAGGTGTTCCGCGCCATAGGGGATCGATATGACAAAGGTCGTCCCGCGGCCGACTTCGCTTTCGGCCCGGATTCGTCCGCCGTGGAGTCGGACCAGTTCCTGAACGAGCGCCAGGCCGATGCCGCTCCCCTCGTGTGTGCGGCCCCCCGCATTCTCGATCCGGTGGAAGCGTTCAAACAGCTTCGGCAGTTCCGCGGAGGGGATCCCGATGCCCGTGTCGCGGATCCGCAATTCGGCGTGATCGGTTCCTTCCGCCGATCGCCCCGTCTCGAGGACGACCTCCACCTCTCCTTCCAGCGTGAACTTGAATGCGTTCGAGAGGAGGTTGAGGACGATCTTCTCCCACATCTCCCGATCGACATAGACCGCCTGCGGAAGAGGGGAGCACCGGACAACGAGCTTCAGTCCCGCACGTTCGTAGGTGGAGCGGAAGACGCTGGCGAGGTCGGCCGTCAACCGGCCGAGGTCGGTCGGCTCGAATCGGGCTTGGGCACGTCCCACCTCGATCCGTGAGAAATCGAGAATCGAGTTCACAAGCCGCAGCAGCCGGAGACTGTTCCGGTGGACCATCCGCAGCTGTTCATCGACATGCGGGGGGAGCGGACCGCGATCGGCCGTCAGGAGATCCTCGACGGGGCCGCGGATCAACGTCAGCGGCGTGCGGAGCTCATGGCTGACGTTCGAGAAGAACGCCGTCTTGGCCCGGTCGAGCTGGGCGAGCGCTTCCGCCCGTCGCCGCTCCTCCTCGTAGGCTCGCGCGCCTGCGATCGTGGTCGCGACCTGTCCGGCAAGGAGATCGAGGAAGCCGCGGTAGTCGTCGTCGAACGGCAGCCGGGGGCTGAGCCCCGTGACAAGGAATCCTGCGACCTGACTCTGTCCCGGTCGGGCGAGCGGAAGGACCGCGGCCGCCTGCGGCGGCTCCGGCCAGATGCCGATCGAACTCCCGAGGTGCGGGAGAGGACGGACCACCTGCAGGGATCCTGAGTGAGCGGCCTCCGAGAAGGGCCATCGAGGGGCGGGGGCATGGAGTGGAATCGACCGTTCGAGCCCGGCGCGGTCCGGGACAAGTCCGGAGAAGCCGGCAAGCTCGGCCTGCATGCCGTCGGCCGAGAGAAGATAGAGAAGGACAAACGGGAGGTCGTAGGGATTGCCCGAGAGGATCTGGGCAGCAGTCTGGCACGCCTCCTTGGCGGAATGGGCCTCGGCGGCGGTCCGGGCGCCGAGTTCACGAAGGGTCCGCAAGCGCCGTTCGCCGATCGTCCGGCGGGTGTCTTCCGTGACGACGCAGAGCATCCCCCCGATCCCCCCCTGGTCATCGGGAACGGGGCTGTACGAAAACGTGTGGTAGGTCTCTTCAGGAAATCCGTTCCGTTCGAGAAAGAGCAGGAGCCCTTCGTCCCAGGTCGCCTCGCCGGTGCGGATCACCGATTCCGCGCGGGGGCCGATGTCGTTCCAGATCTCGGACCAGACCTCGCGGGCGGAACGCCCGAGCGCCCAGGGATGCTTGGGACCGAGGGTCATCTGCCCGTAGGCATCGTTATAGAAGAACGTGAAGTCCGGCCCCCAGCCGACCCACATCGCGTAGCGCGACCCGAGCATGGTCCGGACGGTCGTCTGCAGGCTGACCGGCCACGACTCGATCGGCCCGACGGGAGTTTTCCCCCAGTCAAACTCGCGAGTCCGCTCCCCCATCTCCCCGCCGTGCGCGAGCGGGCGCAACGGGGGGCGGCTGCCACCTTCTCTGGTCATCGTGGAATTGTCGAGATCTTGAACGAGTCTGGCACGGGGGCCTTCAATGGTAGAGAGAAGGCCGACCGTCGTGAACCTGCACCGCTTTCGATCTGCCGGTCTCTCCCGTTTTCCCGGTGTTTCGAGAGCCGTTCAGGGAAACCGGGCAGGAACATTCGTCGCCGAATAGCCTTCCGAGGATGCCGTCCTGGCCGGAGGCACCTTCCAGACGATCTCATCGTCGAGCAGGAGAGTGAGGGTCGATGGGGCAGACAGACGCCCCGCGCCGTACGTCCACGTCGTCCCGTCGGTCTCGATCAGGAGCACGATCGCAGGGTTGCGCCCATTGGCGAACAGGAAGATCCCTCCGTCCGCTCGAGAGGAAACGTCTCCGCCTTCCTTTGCGGCGGTCCCTTCCGGCACCGTATTGCCCGGGCCCGCAGGAACGTAGCGATCGATCTCCCTCGGAAGACGGCGGAGGTGAACGAGGACCCGATCGGTCTCCTCGAGGTCCTGTGTCGCCGTGAACCGCAGCGACAGTTTCTTCATCTGGGACAGACGGCCGGCCGGCATCCCGGCGGGGGCGGGGGCATTCGACAACGGCTTCATGGCGACTGCCGAACCGCGTGAGTTCCAGCCGGCTCCTCCCCCCGCGGCTTTGAAGGGGTGTGGAGAGAGCGACAGAAAGTCGTAGACGACCCGCGGACCTCCGCCGACGTAGTTCGGATGGAGCTCCGTCGTGATGATGGCAAGCGGACGCCCCCTGGCTCCGAGCCTCCAGACGGTCCCGTCGACGTAGCCGCGGGTCTGGTCATCGTACCGGAAGATCGGTACCGGTTCGAGCTGCGTCGGCCAGCCTTCAACCGATGAAGTGACGCGCAGCGCGAGCGCATGCTCCTTCATCACCTCGAGCCGCTTCTTCGCGATGTCCGCCGCCGGCTTCTCCGGTTCGGATTCGGCCTGCCGGCCCGACTGAGGCGGGGGCTCCTCGTCCCCCTTTGCAGGCAGAGGTCCGCCGGAGAGCCGATGCAAGAGAATGAGCGTCGCCGCGACGACGGCTGTCGAGAAACCTCCGCGACGGCCCCCTCGCGCCTGCGGCATCTCAGCCTCCGCTGGTCCCCGTGCCGGTGCCGGCCATCTCGAGACGAGCCATCTGACGAAGTTCTTTCGGGAGAGGAAACTGGACGTGCTCTTCGCGCGTCGTCACTTCTTCCACCGTGGCGCCGAACGTGTTCCGCAGGTAGTCCAGGCACTCATCGACAACGACCTGCGGAGCGCTCGCGCCCGCCGTCACCAGGACGGTCCCGGCATTCGTGAACCATTCCGGCCGGATCTCCCCGGCGCCGTCGAGGAGGAACGCCCCCTTGCCGAGCGACTGGCCGATCTCCATCAGGCGGCGGCTGTTGGAGCTGTTCTGGCTGCCGAGGACCAGCAGGACGTCGGCCTCGGGAATCAGCGACCGGACGGCGAATTGCCGGTTCGTCGTCGCGTAGCAGATGTCCTCCTTCGGCGGATGCTCGATGTGCGGGAACCGCTCCTCGAGCCGGCGGATCACGGCACTCGCCTCTTCGACGCTCAGCGTCGTCTGCGTCAGGTAGGCGAGCCTGCTGTCGGCGGAGAACGTGAGCCGGTCGACATCCTCGGGACTCTCGACCAGCGTGATACTGGCGGGCGCTTCTCCCATGGTCCCGATGACTTCGTCGTGTCCCTCGTGACCGATCAGGAGGATGTGATACCCCTCCTCTGCATACTTGATCGCCTCGATGTGAACCTTCGTCACAAGGGGACAGGTGGCGTCGATCGTCCGCAGCTTCCGGCCCCGGGCCGCCTCGCGCACGACCGGGGAGACGCCGTGAGCGGAGTAGAGCAGAACCGCCCCCTTGGGGACTTCCTCGACTTCGTTGACGAAAGTGACCCCGAGCTTCGTGAAGCGGTCGACGACGTACTTGTTATGGACGATTTCGTGGTAGACGAAGATATGGGGTCCGAAGATGCGGATGCACTCTTCGAGACACTCGATCGCCATGTTCACGCCGGCACAGAAGCCGCGGGGACTGGCTAACAGGACTCGCATAGGGATTCCATCCTTTGGAACGTCCGGACAGGACTCCCGGACCAGATCGCTCCCGAACATGGTAGACGATCCACGAACCGCCGCCGAGGGCGGACGTTCACCGGTCGGGGCGTCGCGCCTCGGAAGAATCGGCTCGACCGCCACCCCTGCAGCGAAGTGCGCCGCTCCCGGTCCGCCGCGAAAGAGCTTCCTTTTTCCTCGCAGGGAGACTCAAGGATGGATTCCCGATTTCCGGGGATTAGGATCGGCGGTACGTGATCTGCATTCTGGTCGGATGACGCCTGTCGCGAATGGACAGGCTGGTCGCTGCGCTTTCCACCCCTGGTGCTGAGGTCAGTCATGCCGAGACGCCATCGCCTGTCGCTCTCCCTTGTTCTGCTCGCCCTGCTTGGAAGCGGCTGGCCCGGTCTGCCGGGTCAGCCATTGGCCAGGGCGGACGAAGGTTTTACAGCCCTGGTGAAACGGCTCGAGGGGGAGAAACCGGAGTTCAAGGCCCGCCACGAGGCACTGCTGAAGGAGCGATACGACCTGTCCGACAAGCCCGCCAGGGATGTCACGATGTCCCGCGGCAAGCCGGTCCAGGAGGGAGTCCGGATCAAGCTGCCGGATGGAACGACATGGGCCAGGCTTGCCGACATGACCCCGGACGAAATCAGGA
>JAEYWB010000313.1 GCA_023429275.1 Planctomycetota bacterium | reverse complement strand
CTTGCGAGACATGAGTCGTCTCAGCGATGCATGTTGGAACCGCCACAGAAACGGTAATCCCGCAGTCGAGAAGAGGAAGACACGCCGTGGTGGCTGCTGCCACGAATCAACGAGCTGGCGCAGTGAGTCATGGTGCCGCCCGAAATAGATTCCGGATCCAACCCCCAAGAGGTCGTAGCGGCTCAGATTGACTGACCGCGCTTCCTCGACAGAAAAAAGGTCAGACGAGAGTTCGGCGGACAGCACCTCCGCCAGTTTGCGGGTATTCCCGTGATGCACTGACGCATAAATCACGGCAACGGCCAGTCTATCAGTCATTTGCTGGATCTTTCGATGAAGACCTGAATTCATGGTTCAGGAGACAGGTACGGGGGCTCGGCGAATCCGCGTGGGTTCTCTGGCATCTGGCCAAGGAAGTCCACACGATCGAGCGACTTCCGCAACTTGCCCAGACTTTCGAGGTCCGAATTCATCAGTCCGGGAAGGCCGGGATGACGAATGTTCCACGACCTCCGACTGAAAAACCGATGGGATGAATCCGACGATGAGCCTTTCCGCAGTACCTCGGCCAATCGGGCAACTGACCACTGATTGGGGATTGCGCCCGGAAGATGTTGAGCCGTTCGGGTGGTTCCAGGGCAAGCTGGTTCTGGGCCTGGAAGGCTGCCTGGCTGAGCGGCCACCGGCGAAGTATATCGGCGTGACCGCGATCAGTCCCACGCCGCTCGGCGAAGGGAAGACGGTGACCGCCATCGGATTGGCAATGGGGCTGTGTCGTTTGGGGCGGCGAGCCATCGCCACTTTGCGGCAACCGTCTCAAGGCCCGGTCTTCGGAATCAAAGGGGGCGGGGCGGGCGGCGGAATGGCTCGCTTGTTGCCGGCCGACAGGATCAATCTGCACTTCACCGGCGATCTGCATGCGGTGACGTCGGCTCACAACTTGCTTGCCGCCATGATCGACAACCACCTGTCGAGACAACTCACGCCGCTGCTGAACCCGAACAGCGTCACCTGGCGACATGTCATCGATCTCAATGACAAAGGGTTGTCGCAGGTCATCACCGGGCTTGGTTCGCGTCCACATACCACGCTGCGTGAAACCGGATTCGATCTCACAGCCGCCTCGGAAGTGATGGCCATTCTGGCTCTCGCGACCAGCCTTGCTGATCTGCAAGAACGACTGGGCCGCATCGTGGTGGGGCGAGACCGCGACGGCCAACTGGTGACTGCTCGCGAGATCGGTTGTGCCGGTGCGATGACCGCTTTATTGCGCGATGCCATTCGGCCCAACCTGGTTCAAACCTGCGAACACACTCCGGCCCTGGTTCATGCGGGACCGTTCGCGAACATCGCTCACGGAAACAGTTCCGTGCTCGCCGACCTGGCGGCGATCCGCATGGGAGATTTCGTCGTCACGGAAAGCGGCTTCGGAGCCGACTGTGGTGCCGAAAAGCTGTTCCACATCAAATGCCGAGTCAGCGGCATCACACCTGATGCGGAAGTTCTGGTGTGTACCGTTCGCGCGTTGAAGTATCAAAGTCGCCGCTTCGAGATCAAGCCGGGAAAGCCATTGCCGCCGAATCTCTTCGAGGAGGATCTCGACGCCTTGCAGGCCGGCCGAGCGAATCTCGAAGGTCATCTGGACCTCCTGCGAAAGTTCGGGGTTCCGGTCGTGGTGGCCATCAATCGTTTTCCTTCCGACACGGATCGGGAACTGGAGGCCGTGCGTCAGATCGCGCTGCAAGCGGGAGCGTCCCACGTCGCCATCAGTGACGCCTTCGCTCGCGGCGGTGCAGGGGCCGAAGAACTCGCGCGTTCCGTGATCTCAGCCTGTGAGCTGCCCTGCCATATTCGCTTTCTCTATCCGCTCGACCTGCCGTTGTTGGAGAAGCTCGATGTGGTGGCTCGTGAGATTTACGGAGCCGCTGGACTGGATGTCGAACCTCACGCTCGTCAACAGCTGGAGTCGTATCAAGCGCTGGGCTTCGGCGGTCTGCCGGTTTGCATCGCCAAAACGCAGTATTCCTTTTCACACGATCCGAAGCTGTTGGGGCGGCCGCAAGGTTTTCGGCTTCCGATCCGTGAAGTGCGACTCTCCGCCGGAGCGGGCTATGTCTATGCTCTCGCGGGGGACATCTCGACGCTGCCTGGACTCCCGGTCTCGCCCGCCGCCTTGCGGATCGGGGTCAATGAACGCGGTGAGGTCTTCGGGATCAGCTGACATGACCGCGTCGTTGTTTCAGAGTCTGGCGATTTCGTTGTTGCTGGGTGGGCTGGTCGGCTTGCCGGACGCTCGTGAGCGGTGTGGCGTTGGTGGCCTGTTGGAAATATCGACTTCAGCCGAATCAGCAGATTCGCGGCAACGCGGCTCCGATCGGTTCGTCCAGAGCTTGCTCGCCGCCGAGGCCGCGTTGGATCACTACCGGAGAAAAACCACGAGCGCGAACTTCGCCGATGCGCCGGGCGGACTGGTGTTGCGGCATTCGTTGCCATGCGCTCAAAGCGCGGTCGGAGGCTCCGCCCGGGACCGCGACGACCATCATCCCTTCGCTGGCGAGGAACAGTGGATCCAGGCCAAGCAACTCGCAGATGCCGCGGGCGTCTGGTGAAAGCGGGATCGCGGAAGAATCGATTGCCAGTGTGTGTCCGCAGGCTGACGCCCACTCATGTAACACAGCCCCCAGGCCGCCGCGTGTCGCGTCGCGCATCGCACGCACCGGGACGTCCGCATCGCGCAAGGCCTGAGCGGCTTCCCACAGCGACGCGCAGTCGGTGGAAGGGGGGGGCTCGAACCCCAGGTTCTCCCGGCAGGCCAGGATCGCCACGCCGTGCTGGCCGACGACCCCCGTGAC
Organism: Planctomycetota bacterium; assembly: GCA_023429275.1. Lineage (GTDB taxonomy): Bacteria > Planctomycetota > Planctomycetia > Planctomycetales > Planctomycetaceae > Planctomyces_A. The sequence goes on along the minus strand of JAEYWB010000313.1, from coordinate 11,819 downwards.
CAGCAGTTCATCCCCGATTTCCATCGCTTCTGGCCCAACGGGAGCCGGTTCGATCAGTTCGCCGATCCCCGCCGTGTTGAGAAAGAGCTGGTCGACGGCGCCACGCGGAACAACCATCGTGTCGCCTGCGACGACCGCGACTCCGCCCGACTCTGCCGCCTCGGCAACGCTCTTGAGCACGCGACGCAGGACCTCGACTGGCAGGCCTTCTTCGATGATGAGCGACAGGCTCAACCAGAGAGGCCGGGCTCCGGCGACGATCAGATCATTGACCGTTCCGAAGACGGCCAGCTTGCCGATATCTCCTCCCGGAAAAAACAGCGGTGAGACGACAAAGCTATCGGTTGTGAATGCGATCTGCCCGGTCCGCGCCGGCAATCGGGCGGCATCGTCAAATCGGCAGAGGATGTCGTTCCCAAGAATCTGGGCCACCGTCTGCTGGATCAACCGCCGGGAATGCATCCCCCCCTCACCGTGAGCGAGGCCGATGACTTCGCCATCGACGGCAGGGGTTGGCAGTGGACACGTCCCCGTTTGAGTTTCACCCGTCATGAGAAACCGTTCTCCTCGGAGGCGTCCATTTTGACGCCCACCATGCCATCACTTCCGTCACCTCGCAGCTGGCATCATGATTGCACCCGGCCGTTGAGGGAAACAGGCCGCATGCGAGGTGACCAAGACTGTCACATGTGGACCGCACTGTCACACTCGTGTTGCCGCGCCCGCACGGTCACGCGATCGTGACGGTCACCCGGCGAGTTCGCACAATTCACGAGTACCGGACACATGCTGGGAAAGGACTGAGTATGACAGTGCTTGGCCACATTCAGGAGGCGGGCTTTGCCGGCAACCTGCCTGCTGCCATGCTGGCGCGGTTGGCAGCGATTGCTCGTGTTGTCGAGTGGACGGAGGGGACGGTGATCTTTCGCGAGGGAGACCAGCGCGACGACGTCTACATTCTCCGTTCCGGTCAGGTCGCGCTGGAGATGAATGTTCCCGGTCGCGGTTCGACTCGAGTTCTCACCGTGGGACCGCGTGAGCTGTTGGCGTGGTCGGCCTTGCTGGGGGACGGTCGTATGACAACCAGCGCGTTGGCCGTGGAGCCGACGCTGGCGATTGCGATCTCTGGTCACGAATTGCGGCAACTGTGCCAAGCGGATCACGAAATCGGATATCACGTCATGGGACAGGTTGCATCCGCATTGTCACATCGGCTGCTCGCTACGCGGCTGCAGTTGCTCGACCTGTTCGCCAGGCCGAACTGACCTGAGGACGCCAGGCCTCGATCCCGGTCTTGCCCGTTCCCCTGGCAACTCCCGGCTGTGATACCCGGTCCCCCCCACGCAGAGATGGAAATGCCGATGATGAACTCCAGCCAGTCCGTCTTTCTGGCACGGTCGGGCCTGCAGGTGCTGATCGACCGGCTGGCCGAGCAGGGCTATGAGGTCATCGGTCCGACGGTCGCGCAGGCCTCAATCGTCTATGACCGCATCCGTTCCCTCAGCGATCTGCCGCAGGGTTGGACCGACCGGCAGTCTCCGGGTGAGTATCGGCTCGAACGGCGCGAGGATGACGAGCTCTTTGGCTACGTGGTCGGTCCACACTCGTGGAAGCGATACCTGTTTCCGCCGTTGACGACGCTCACAACGGCGGACCTCACGTCGGATGGCTGGCAGATGCGTGCGGCGGACGACAATCCGCCGAGGTATGCCTTCCTGGGAGTACGAGCCTGCGAGCTGGCGGCGATTCGGGTGCAGGACAGGGTCTTCCTCGAAGGCGGGTATGTCGATCCGGTCTATCAGCGACGCCGGCAGAATGTGTTCATCGTTGCCGTCAACTGCACGCAGGCAGCGAGCACATGCTTTTGCACGTCGATGGAAACCGGGCCGCGCTGCCGATCGGGATTCGACCTCGCCCTGACGGAACTGCCGGACGGCTTTGAAGTAGAAGCCGGTACCCCGGCCGGCGAGGAATGCCTGGCGACGTTGCCGACAGAGCCGATCGAGGAGGACGAGCTGGCCGACGCCGATCAGCGTCGACGACGAGCGGTCGATCAGATTTCCAGGCGAATGGAAACCACGGGAATTCGCGATCTGTTGCTGACCCAGCTCGATCATCCGCGGTGGGATGACGTTGCCCAGCGATGTCTGGCATGTACGAACTGCACCATGGTCTGCCCCACGTGCTTTTGCAGCAGCGTCGAAGAGGTCGCCGATCTGGAAGGCCAGCATGCAGAACGGGAGCGGCGTTGGGACTCGTGCTTCAATCTCGACTTCAGTTACGTCAGTGGGGGTCCGGTACGACGTGATATCCGTTCGCGCTATCGACAGTGGTTGACGCACAAGCTGGCCAGCTGGATCGACCAGTTCGGCTCATCCGGCTGCGTCGGCTGCGGACGCTGTATCACCTGGTGTCCCGTCGGCATCGACATCACGGAAGAGGTCGCCGCCATTCGGGAGGCCACGCCATGAATGCGACCTGCTCTCCGAAGGGGAATCCCTGGGTCAGTCACACCGTCCGTATTCAGGAGATCACGCCTGAAGTCGCCGATGTGGCAACGTACCACCTGGGCTTCGCTGATCCTGCCGTCTCCGCCGAATATCGGTTCTTGCCCGGTCAGTTCAATATGCTCTACCTGCCCGGTGTCGGAGAGGTCCCCATCTCGCTGAGCGCCGATCCGCGCAGTACCACGACGTGGGCGCACACCGTGCGAGCGGTCGGGAATGTCACACAACAGCTCGCTCGACTGGGAGTTGGCGATACGCTCGGCCTGCGTGGCCCGTTCGGCAGCAGCTGGCCGATTCAGTCCGCCGAAGGCCGGGACGTCGTTGTCGTCGCAGGAGGACTCGGTTTAGCGCCGCTTCGACCGGCGATTGTCGAGTTGCTTCGCCATGCAGGTCGTTACCGTTCGCTGACTTTGCTCTACGGATCGCGCACACCGGAGACGATCCTGTTTGAATCCGAGCTTTCCGGATGGTCGCAACGCGGGATGAGCGTTCACCTCACTGTCGATCGCGCCGGGGCCGCCTGGTCGGGATCGGTCGGCGTCGTCACGCTTCTGCTGGACCGACTGAGGTTGAACGATCCGCAGCAGGCGTCGGTTTTCATGTGCGGCCCCGAAGTGATGATGCGCTTCGTCGGCAAGTCGGCGCTGGCTCGCGGAATCCCCGAGAACCACATCTGGCTGTCCATGGAGCGAAACATGCAGTGCGCGATCGGACTGTGCGGCCATTGCCAACTCGGTCCGGCGTTCCTCTGTAAGGACGGACCGGTGTACCGACACGACTCTCTCGCCCCGTTCCTGAATGTCGAGGGACTTTGATGTCTGCCAGGCCGAAACTCGGGGTCTTCAAGTTCGCGTCCTGCGATGGCTGTCAGCTGTCGCTGCTCTGCGCGGAAGATGAACTGTTGACTGTCGCCGGGAAGATCGAGATCGCCTATTTCCTGGAGGCGACCAGTCACATCGACGGGGGACCTTATGACCTGGCGCTGGTCGAAGGATCGATCACGACGCCGGCGGACATCCGCCGCATTCACGACATCCGGCAACGTTCACGATTCCTGGTCACCATCGGAGCCTGCGCGACAGCGGGGGGCATCCAGGCCCTGCGGAACTGGGCTGACCATGAGGAATTCGTGCGCGCCGTCTATGCGCGGCCGGAGTACATCGAGACGCTGGCCACGTCGACGCCGATCGCCGCGCATGTGCCTGTCGACTTCGAGTTGCGAGGCTGCCCGATCAATCGGTTCCAGCTTGTCGAAGTGATCATGGCGATCGTGAACGGCCGCAAGCCGAAGACTCCGTCGCACAGTGTCTGTCTCGACTGCAAACGCCGCGGCAACGTCTGCATCACCGTCGCTCAGGGCGTACCGTGCCTCGGTCCGGTGACACAGTCCGGCTGCGGAGCGATCTGTCCGAGTTTCGATCGGGGATGCTACGGATGCTTCGGCCCCGCGAAGCAGAGCAACACCGGCAGCCTCGCTGAGCAGTTCCTCAAGAACGGTGCGCCGAGTGCCGAGCTCGCTCACCTGCTTCGCAACTACAACGCCTGCGCGCCGGAGTTTCGCCACGAAAGCGAGCGACTGGTGCAACTCGAGACCAAGTTGACCTCATAAGTCCAGATCCGTCACGACATCGTCTAACAGCCTCTCAGGCAGACCGCATGACTAGGCCTCAAGAACGTCTGATCAAGGTGGAGGCCCTGACTCGCGTCGAAGGCGAGGGGGGGCTCTTCGTGCGGCTGGTCGGCGACCGGATCGAAGATGTGCAGCTGACGATCTTCGAGCCGCCGCGGCTGTTCGAAGCATTGCTCCGCGGCCGAAAACTCGAAGAAGTGCCGGACATCACGGCCCGCATCTGCGGCATCTGCCCGGTTGCCTATCAGATGAGTTCGGTGCATGCGCTCGAGGCGGCGCTTGGGATCACGATCACGGAGGACATTCGCCGGCTCCGCCGCCTGCTGTACTGCGGTGAGTGGATCGAGAGCCATGCCCTGCACGTGCATTTGCTGCACGCCCCGGACTTTCTGGGATACGACAGTGGCATCGACATGGCGAGAGATCTTCCGAACGAGTTGAACCGTGGCCTGCGGCTGAAGAAGCACGGCAACCAGTTGCTGGAGGTACTGGGTGGTCGAGCCATTCATCCCATCAACGTGGCCGTCGGCGGCTTCTACCGAGCTCCGCACAGAGAGCAGATGACCACCCTGATTCCGGCCTTCGAGTGGGGAGTGCAGGCGGCTGTCGAAACGACTCGCTGGCTGGCGACGCTCAACTTCCCGGACTTTACTCGTCCTTATGACATGGTCAGCCTCGTTCATCCGGACGAGTACCCAATGAATGAAGGCCGGGTCGTCTCGACCACCGGGACCTCGTGGGACGTGCGTGACTATGAGCAGGAGTTTCACGAAGAGCACGTCGCGCACTCCACGGCACTGCAGGCCTCGCGAGGAGAGCGGAAATACAGCTATCACGTCGGACCGCTCGCTCGCCTGAACCTGAATCGGGAGCGTCTGTCGCCGACGGCCAGCCGCATCGCCGACGAAATCGGTTTCGAGACACCCTGCCTCAATCCCTTTCGAACCATCATTGCCCGCGGACTGGAGCTGATTCACGCCTATGAAGAGGCGCTCGGTATTCTGCGGACGTATCGGCCACCCGCGACCGCGCGCATCCGGTACGAACATCGCGCCGGGCAAGGGTGCGCGGCGACTGAGGCTCCGCGCGGCCTGATCTATCATCGATACCAGGTGGACGACGCCGGGCTGGTCACGTTCGCCAAGATCGTCCCGCCCACATCGCAGAACCAGCGACAGATTGAGGACGACCTTCGCGACTACCTGCCGCGCATCCTGACCGAGGACGAAGCCGCAACGGCCCGGAAGTGCGAAAAGCTCGTGCGCTGCTACGACCCGTGTATCAGTTGTTCGACACACTTTCTCAAGCTGAGGGTGCAGCGCGATGCCTGAACGCAAACGGGACTCCCGCCTGCTGGTCGGCATCGGCAGTCCGCACGGTGATGATCAGGCGGGATGGCTGGTGGCGTCGGAGATCAGGCGGCGGCTGGCCGATCGGCCGGAAATGCCCGTGTGCCGTCTGGCCAAGGCGCCGAGCGACCTCCTGGACTGGATGGACGACGTGGCGCACCTGATCGTCTGCGATTGCTGCGAATCACCGGCGCAACTCGGCGAGCTTCGCTTGTGGCACTGGCCTGCAGACCGCCTCGTGCGAACCCGGTCATCCAGCAGTCATCAACTGGGCCTGACCGACGTCCTCGACCTGGCGACAAACCTTGGACGACATCCTTCACGCGTGGAGATCTGGTCGATTGGTGGTGGCCGGTTCGCGCCGGAGACCGAGCCTTCGCCTCTCGTGCGTGCCGCCTGCGAGCACCTGGCCCTCCAGCTGTCGGAGGGCTTCGCCAATGCATGAGTTCTCGCTCGTACGGTCTCTTCTCGAACAGGTGGACCGCATCGTCGTCGAGCAGGGGGGGCACGCGGCCGTGGAAGTTCGCGTCGAGATCGGCCCGCTCTCCGGTGTCGAACCACTGCTCGTGAAAGAAGCTTTCACACAACTCGCCGGCAAGACAACTCTGATCGTCGACGAGGTCTCACTGGCCGCGCGATGTGACTCCTGTCATGTCGAGTTCGAGCTGGACGCCTTTCACTTCGTCTGCCCGCATTGCGGCAACCGCGAGACCCGCGTTGTCCGCGGCGATGCGTTTCGTCTGATGAGCGTGACCGTTGACGTGCCTGAGGACGTGACGGACTCGCTCGAAGCCAATTCCCCTGTTCAGGCGGTCTTGCCACCATGACCTATCGCACCATTACCATTGCCCGCGACGTCCAGTTCGCCGCACGGCAGACCGCGGCGGAGTGCCGGGAACAATTCGTGCGGCGGGGAACGCTGGTTGTCAATCTGCTGTCGTCCCCCGGCTCCGGGAAAACGTCGTTGTTGCAGGCGACGGCGCGGCATTGGCAGGGACGACACTCAATGGCCGTACTCGTCGGAGACATCGCCACCGACCGCGACGCACAACGGCTGACCCCGCTGGTTCCGGCGGTTCAACTGACGACGGGCGGCGCCTGCCATCTGGATCTCGCGCTGATTCAGCGCGGTTGGGAATCGCTGACTCCGGGCGAGCTCGAGTTCCTGTTCATCGAGAACGTCGGCAACCTCGTCTGCCCGGCGTCTCACGATCTGGGAGAGCATCTGAGGGCGATCGTGCTCAGCGTACCGGAAGGGGACGACAAGCCGGCGAAGTACCCGAAAGCCTTCCGGACGAGCCAGACTCTCCTGATCAACAAGACAGACCTGCTGCCATACGTTCCGTTCTCAGTCGAGAAGGCCACGGAAGACGCTCATCGGGTTCAACCACGCCTGGAGGTCTTCCCCGTCTCCGCACTGCACGACCAGGGAATCGATGCATGGTGCGCGTATCTCGAGCGGGAGCGCGAGCAACTGCTCAAAGGCCGCGCATGAGCCCCAAGGGGAACCGGACGATGGAGGAGAGGTCAAGATCACCGATGGGCATCAATCGCCGCATCATCCTGGAGGGACGGGTTCAGGGATTCGGCGTTCGGCCGTCGATTGCGCGACTGGCGGCCCACCTCGGGATCGCTGGCCGGGTTCGTAACCGATTGAGCGGCGTTGAAATCGAGCTCCACGGCGAGCAGGAGGCGGTCGAGGAATTCGAGGCACAACTCGCCGCAGCCCTGCCGGAGCAGGCGATCGTCCAGCGGCGGAAGTCGGAGGACATTTCGAGCACCGGGGCGCCGGAAGGCCGCTTTCAGATCGAAGCTGGGCCAGAAGCTGGAGTGCTGCGGGCTCAGGTGCCGGCCGATGTCGGCGTCTGTCCGGAGTGCGTTCAAGACGTTCGCGACGGGGCGAGTCGGCGGTTCGAATACCCGCTGACGACCTGCGCAGCGTGCGGGCCCCGGTTCTCGGTCATCACCTCGATGCCTTTCGAACGAGATGGAACCACGCTGCACTCGTTTGCGATGTGCCGTGAGTGCGCTGCGGAATATGCGAACCCGCAGGATCGCCGTTGTCACGCGCAGACAATCACCTGTCCGAAATGCGGGCCGCGCGTCTGGTGCGTCGATCGAGCTGGAAATTGTGTCGCCTCGGAGCGCCAGGCGATTCCTGTCGCGGTCAAGGCCCTGCAAGAGGGGCGAATCGTCGCTCTCCGCGGGATCGGCGGCTATCAGCTTCTGTGCGATGCGACGTCGTCCAGGGCGGTCCGGCGATTGCGCAGTCGCAAACAGCGGCCGTCGAAACCCCTCGCGGTCATGGTGGAGTCACTCGCGAGCGCTAACGAGTTGGCCGAGATCTCGGCCGTTGAAGCCAGTCTCCTCGCCTCACGAGCGAATCCGATCGTTCTGATGAGGCGGAGGACGAGAGTTCCGGCCGGCAGCCTGGCCCCGGAGATTCATCCGGGGCTGTCGGATATCGGCCTGCTACTCCCCTCGAGCCCCCTGCACTGGTTGATTGTGCGTCAGTTCGGACGACCGCTCGTGGCGACCAGCGGAAATCTCGAAGGGGAACCGTTGATGGTCGACGTCGACGAGTCCGAGTCGCGGCTGGCGGGCATTGCGGACCTGTGGCTCCATCATGATCGACCGATTGCGAATGCCGTGGACGACAGCGTCGTCCGCGTCATCGCGGGCCGCGCGGTGACGATCCGCCTCGGTCGCGGACTGGCTCCCCTGCCATTGCCTGAGTGGCCGTGGAATCGAAACCGTTTGATCTCCGTTCTGGCGACCGGCGGGCATCTGAAGACGGCCTTCGCTCTCGACAACGCCGGACAGGCGGTGCTCGGACCGCACATCGGCGACCTGGACCGCGAGCAGACCAGGGAGCGATTTGTCCGGCAGATCGAACAACTGCAGAGACTTTACGGGTCGGCACCGGAACTCGTCGTCCACGATCTGCATCCGGCGTACTTTACCACCGGGTGGGGCAGGGGACTCGGCCTGCGGAGCGTCGCCGTTCAGCATCATCATGCGCATGTCGCGGCGGCCAGCTGGGAACTCGGCTGGCTCGACCGTGAGGTCCTCGGCCTGGCGTGGGATGGGACCGGCTTCGGCCCGGATGGCTCCCTGTGGGGGGGCGAGACATTGCGGTGTCGCGGCGGACAATTCGAGCGAGTCGGCGCCTGTCGACCCTTTCGACTTCCGGGCGGCGAGTCGGCGATCCGCGAGCCGTGGCGCGTCGCCGCCGTGATGCTGCAGGAGGCGGTGGGAGAGACGGACGCTCGCGAGTTCGTCGCACGTCACCTGTCAGCAAGTGAGAATGACCGCTTCTTCACGATCGCTGCCTCCGAGAAGTTCTCCCCGCGATGCTCGAGCATTGGCCGCCTTTTCGATGGGATCGCCGCAATGATCCTGGGAATCTCCCGGAGCGAGTTCGAAGGTCAACCGGCGATGCAGCTCGAGAGCCTCTGCGCCCCTCGTCCGGGGATGATTGAGTTCGTCGAAACAGACCGGGATGGCTGCCTGGACTGGCGGCCGCTGGTTCATCGCGTGTGGCATGACCTGAAGCGCGGCGTCCTGCCGTCGTGTATCGCGGAGATGTTTCATCACAGTCTCGCCCGGTTCGCGGTCACAAGTGCACGCCGGCATCCCTTGCTGCCGATCCTTCTGTCCGGTGGGGTGTTTCAGAATCGGGTCCTTGTAGAATCCCTGTTCGAGCAACTCGGCCCGGAATCCGCTCGCATCGGGTTTCGGGGAACGATTCCGCCGAACGATGGGGGCCTCGCCGCAGGTCAGTTGGCGGTGGCGTTGATGCGGGAGTAACCGATATGTGTCTGGCCGTGCCTGGTAAGGTTGTTCGCTGGCTGGATCGCGACCCCTTGTTCACGCGCGCCGAGATTGAGTTTGAAGGGGTACGGCGCGTCTGTCATATGGCCTGTGTGCCGGAGGCGGCGATCGGCGATTACGTCATCGTTCACGCGGGGGTCGCCATCAGCCGGGTCGATGCGGACGAGGCCCAGCGCATTCTGGACGAGTTTCGCAGTATGTCTGAGCCGGGAGAGGAGCGGTTGTCATGAAACTGGTCGATGAGTTTCGGGACGTCGCGGCCGCCCGACAGCTGGGGGACGACATCCGACAACGGGCAACTCGCCGCTGGGTGCTGATGGAAGTCTGTGGCGGACAGACCCACAGCCTGTTGCGGAATGGAATCGATGCGGCTCTCGCCGAGGCCGTCGAGTTGATTCACGGACCGGGCTGTCCGGTCTGCGTGACACCGGCGGAAGACATCGACCTCGCATGCCAACTGGCTCAACGGCCGGAAGTCATCCTGACCAGTTTTGGAGACATGCTGCGCGTGCCGGGTCACGCCGGCAGCCTGCTCGATGCCAGGACGCGGGGTGCAGATGTCCGCATGATGTACTCGCCGCTGGATGCCGTCGCTCTCGCGCGACGGGAACCGCAACGCGAGATCGTTTTCTTTGCGGTCGGTTTCGAAACGACGGCTCCCACCACGGCGCTTGCCGTCTTGCAGGCACAGCGACTGGGGCTGAAGAACTTCAGTATGATTGTGTCCCATGTGCGGGTGCTGCCGGCGATGGAACGACTGATGGGCGCGTCCGATAATCGCGTGCAGGGCTTTCTCGCAGCGGGTCACGTCTGCACGGTCACCGGGTTTACTGCGTATGACGATTTCGTATCCAGGTTCCAGGTCCCTGTCGCGGTCACGGGATTCGAACCGGTCGACCTGCTGGTTGGCATCCGCAACTGCGTGGTCCAGCTGGAGGCTGGCCGCGTGGAGGCAATGAACTGTTACGGCCGCAGCGTGCGACGATCTGGAAACGCGGACGCCCAGCGTGTCATCGAGCAGGCCTATGTGGTGAGTGACGGCCCGTGGCGTGGATTTGGAGTCGTCCCGCTTGGAGTCCTGCGATTGCGTCCCGAACTGCAGAACTTTGATGCCGTTCAGCGTTTCGGTGTCATCGACCCTCCGCCCTGCCTGATTAGCGAATGCCGCGCCTCCGATGTCCTCTCCGGCCGGATCAAGCCCCCCGAGTGCCGTCACTTCGGCGCGAGTTGTGTTCCCCTGACGCCGCTGGGAGCACCGATGGTCTCGTCCGAAGGAGCCTGCGCAGCCTACTACCGTTACGCCGATCCGCCGAAACACGTCGGCCGCACCGATCTGGCATGATCATCAAACGACTCACCCCCCAGAGGAAGGGACAGCAGGCCCGTCTTGCGGAGAGCCGCCCAACCGTTCACCTCCGAGAGCCGCTCTCGCTTCGGTGACATGGAGAATGTCATGAAGAGTTGGATAACACCGTCCGCCACTCGGCGTTGCGTCGCTGCGTGCAGCTTGATCAGATGTCGGGAAGGTCGGTACGAATCGATTGACGTCTGCACAAGTGCGTTTGTCAGTTGATGGCGTCGCGTTACGCGAAAATCCGTTCCGAACATCCTCTTCTCCAACGGGTTCGCCCCAGCCTTCCACCCCATCTCTGCCATGTCCTTTCTTGATCGCCGCACGTTTCTCAAATCCTCCGGTGTCGCATTCCTCGGAGGAGCCGTCGTTGGCAACGTTGCAGGCCAGGAACGCACCCTTTCCGACGGCCGGCATCTGCGCGTCGGCCAGGCTCAGACGCCTGAGGAGGCGCGGGCAGAGTTGTCCGCCTTCCAGGCGGCCACGGCCGATCTCGCCGCCTGGGAGAAGCGCAAGGCGACAATCCGCCGGGGCATGCTTGACGCCGTGCGCCTGACGAAACTTCCGGAGAAGCCGCCGCTCGCCCCGGTCTATACCAACAAGCGGATCTATGACGGCTACACGGCGGAGAGCGTACACATCGTCAGCTGGCCTGGATTTTACATCACCGGCACGTTGTATCGCCCGCTCGACGCAAAGCCGCCCTATGCGGGGATCGTCTCCGCACATGGACACGGCGGCCGCTTCCTCCCCTCGCGGCAGACTCGCTGCGCGGTCCTCGCGCGGATGGGCGCGGTGGTGTTTCACTATGACATGGTCGGCTACGGAGACACGAAACGTGCGGGTTGGGAACACGCGAAAGTCCCCGAGATTCTCCGCATGACTCTGTGGAACAGCATGCGTGCCCTGGACTTCGTCTCCTCAATCGAAGGCGTGGACGCGAAACGCATCGGGATGACGGGCAACTCCGGCGGCGCGTCGCAAACCTTCCTTCTCTCTGCCATCGATGACCGAGTCGCCGTGGCGGTGCCGAGTTGCCAGGTCTCCGCGCACTTTTTCGGCGGCTGCCCCTGCGAGAGCGGCATGCCGATCCATTGGGGACCGCACCACAAGACGAACAACGCGGAGATCGCCGCCATGACGGCACC
>JAEYWB010000329.1 GCA_023429275.1 Planctomycetota bacterium | reverse complement strand
GAGCGCCCGCTTCAGATTGCTCGGATCGCTGCCGTGATCCGTCCCCCAGTTCTGAACCCAGACCGGGCGTGGGTCGTCACGATCGACGGCAGCGATGAGGAGGTTCACTGCGTCCTCACTGCTGGCGTAGCCGGAAACCGTCCGCGCCCAGAGATGGCCCCGGGTCGGGTAGCCCGGCGCATTCTCGCTGAGCCGCGGGTGAACCTCTCCGTAGGCCGTCAGGTGGCGCTGAACGATGCCGAGCCCGGTGCGAACGGAGTTCCGGTTCTCTCCGGGCCGGGCTGTCGGCCGGTTGGCGATGATCCCCTCGACGTCCCACTCGTTCACGTAGAGGAGGAATCGGACGAGGGACTGCTCGTCGTCCGGGTCACCTCCGGCGTCGGTCTCGATGATGACGCGGAGCTTGTCCTGTGCGCTGGCGACGCCAGGAACGGCGAAGAGCATCGCCACGAAGGCGACTGAGATCAGAGAGGCTTTCATGACGGAGAGTTCCGGGTTCTGGCGACGTTAGTGTCCTCGCGTGAAAGCGTATCAACGTGGATGAAGTTCGCCCGGTGACGGCCGGTTCCGGAAACTGATCCGCGATCAGTGCCCACTGCTCATCGGTCAACGCGTGCCGCATCGCTGGTCCCTCCCTGGGTCAACAACACCCAGCATCCCAGTAATGGGCCGACCAGCGAATGACCAGTTTTCAAACAGAGCCTAGATTCGAATCGGTCGGGGCCCTCTGGCGGTCTCTCTCGCAAACTCCGGGAGATTCCGAATGCCGCGGACGATGCCGGGGCTGTGAGATGACACGCCCCTCGGTAAACTGAACCGAGCGGTGCGGCTTGATCGGGAGTGGGTTGCCGATACAGGCTATCGGTCTTGAGAGCTGCCGCCCGGTCGATCGGTTCCCGGGAGATCAGACGCATGTCGAGTCCCTTGAAGGTGCTGATCGTCGACGACTCCCTCGTCGACCAGACGCTCGCCAGCGGCAGCCTTCGCGGCTCCGGATACGAAACCGTGACGGCCGCCGACGGGCTTCTGGCTCTCGAGGAGCTTCGAAAGGGAGGGATCGATTTCGTCCTGACCGACATGCTGATGCCGGGCCTCGACGGCCTCGAGCTTGTCCGCCGGATCGGCCAGGAGTTCCCGACCGTGCCGGTCATCCTCATGACGGCGCACGGGAGCGAGGAGATCGCCGTCGAGGCTCTCAAGGCGGGTGCGACGAGCTACGTCCCGAAGCGGATTCTCAAGGAGCGGTTGCCGGACGCCCTCTGCCGGGTCGAGCAGGCGTCGCGATCGCTTCGCGCCGCCGTCAGCATCCGGTCGGTCCTCGAACATAGCGAGCAGCGGTTCGTCCTGGGATACGACAAGTCCGCGCCGATGGCGGTCGTCAACTACCTTGTTGAGGGACTCAGGTTCCTCGGTTTCAGCGACAACGCCGGCCTCCTGCACATCATGACGGCGCTGATCGAGGCGATCACGAACGCGATCGACCATGGAAACCTGGAACTCGATTCCGCCCTGCGGGAGAACGGGACCTATCGGGCGGAGGGAGATGCCCGAAGCCGCATTCCTCCCTATCGTGATCGAAAGGTGACGGTCACCGCGACCATTGATGCTCATGCGGCGACCTACGTCATCACCGACCAGGGACCGGGGTTCGATCCGTCGACGCTTCCCGACCCGCGCGATCCTGAGAACATCGTCAAGGCGAGCGGGCGAGGGGTGATGCTGATCCGTACATTCATGGATCACGTCAGCATCAAGAGCACCTCGCGCGGGACGGAGATCACGATGACCAAGCGTCGCTCGACGTGAGCCACACGGTCGCTCCCAGGCCCCGGCCTTCATTCGCTCGAAAAAACTCTCGGGACCTCTGTCACAAATGGGGCTCGTGGTCCGTCCTCAACTCTGGAACGGCAGACTTCCGTACAGAGCAGGACGATGCAAATGCCAGTCACACCACCCTTTGCGCCCCGTGACGTCGTTGTCATCGGTGGCGGACTCGCCGGACACGTCTCGGCCGCCCAGGCCGCACGGGCGGGACGATCCGTCTTGCTGCTCGAACAGAGCAGGCATCTCGGCGGCCGGGGAGCGACGACGGTTCAGGACGGTGTCTCGTTCAATCTTGGACCGCACGCCCTGTACTGCCGCGGCGACCTGTTTCGTCTCTGCCGGGAGCTGGGAGTTCCGTTCACCGGCCGGGCGCCCAACAGCGGACGAAGCCAGCTGATCCTCGGCCGCCGACGGTTCGACCTCCCGGCGGGGACGTGGAGTCTCCTGACCTCGCCGCTCTTCAGTCTCCGCGAGAAATGGCGGCTCGCCGGGCTGTTCTCGCGAATCGGGACGATCGATCCCCGGACCCTGGAAGGCCAGAGCGCGACCGAGTGGGTGACATCGTTCGTCGGAACCGGAAACCTCGCCCGACTGCTGCACACCTTCATCCGCCTCGGGACGTTCATCAACGATCCCGAGACGCTCTCCGCGCGGTCGGCCGTCGAACAGCTGCAGGTCGGGCTCGGTGGCGTGTGGTATGTCGACGGCGGATGGCAGAGCCTCGTCACCGGGCTCGCCGACCGGGCGCGGAACAGCGGGGCGGAGATCCGCGTCGGTGCTCCGGCCCACCGTGTGACGCCTCACGAGGAGGGGGTCGCGATCGAAACGGGTGACGGGACCGAAGTCGTCGCCCGGAGCGTCATCGTCGCACTCCCTCCCGAGGGGGCCGTCGAGCTGCTTGATCTGCCGGAATCGCATTCGCTCCGCTCGTTCGCTCAGTCGGCCCGGCCCGCGCGGGCCGCCTGCCTGGATGTCGCGCTCCGCCGGCTGCCCCGTCCCGACGAACGGTTCTCGCTGGGTCTCGATACTCCGATGTATCTGTCGGTCCACTCCGCCGCGGCGAAGCTCGGACCGGAAGAGGTCGCGGTCGTGCAGGTGATGAAGTATCTCGGTCCGCACCGCGCGCCGTCACAGGAAGAGGTGGAGCGGGAGCTCGAACAATACCTTGACGACACGCAGCCCGGCTGGCGGGAGCTCGTCATCTCGCGGCGGTTCCTTCCCGGAATGATCCCGATGTCGGCGATTCCGACTGTCGGCATGAGAGGAACGGCAGGACGCCCCGCACCGGCCGTCGAAGGCCTCCCCGGAGTTTTCCTCGCGGGAGACTGGGTCGGACCGCGCGGCCTGCTGGCCGATGCCTCCGCAGCCAGCGGCGAACAGGCGGCCCGGCTGGCCGCAGAGCATGCCGCCCACCGGCAGACTCACCCCCCCGAACCCGCGAGCATGTCGTCAGACCGTTTGGCCGCGACGCGCCAGCGGAGCGCG
>JAEYWB010000304.1 GCA_023429275.1 Planctomycetota bacterium | reverse complement strand
TGCTACGACAGGGCCGGCTGGTCCGAGGACATAGCCCCTCACCTGCGCCGAGCCCTCACTCGGGTCTCTCTCACTGCCCCCGCGTCATTTCCTCCGACGCTCCCGATCTGCCCGCCTTCCAGCGAACTCGCGGGCTCGAAAGGTCGCCCCGCAACGCTAGAGCTTTGTCACACGAGGATTTGGGGTTGCGTCCATTAGCCGGCGGGCGCTAGCCCCCGGTTCGAACCGGACGCTAGCGCGTTCCGGCTAATCGCGGCTAATCGAACGAACCCACCTTCAAAGGGCTGACCTGTGAGGTCGCTCTACGGAGCAGTCAGATCCCCTTGAGCCGCTCGGTGCTGTCGCCGAGCTTGTCGCACGGGACGTCGAGCCAGTCGAGCATCGTCAGGTACAGGTTCGTCATCGGCGTTTCGTTGGGGAACTCGTAGTGCTGGCCCGTCTTGATCCGGCCCCCTGCACTTCCCGCGAGGAGGAGCGGCAGGTTGTCGTGGTTGTGGGCGTTGCCGTCACCGATACCGCTGCCGTAGAGGACCATCGAGTTGTCGAGCAGCGTCCCGTTCCCCTCCTTGATCGAGTTCATCTTCTCGAGCACGTAGGCAACCTGCTTCGCGTGGAACTGGTCGATCTGCTTCAGCTTGTTCCGCTTCTCGTCCTTGCTCTCGTGGTGCGAGAGGTCGTGGTGCCCTTCGGGGACGCCGATGAAGTTGTAGCTCCGGTTGCTCCCCTCGTTCGACAGCACGAACGTCGAGACCCGGGTGACATCGGTCTGGAACGCGAGAACCATCAGGTCTCCGAGGAGCCGGATGTGCTCTTCGTACGTGCCGGGAATGCCGGCGGGAGCGGGCTGGTCGACCAGCTTGCCGCTCGGCGCCTTGCCGGCTTTCTCGATGCGAACTTCGAGCTCCCGGACCGCCGAGAGGTACTCGTCGAGTTTCCGCTTGTCCGACATCCCGACCTGGGACTGAAGCTTCGCGGCGTCTTCCTGCACGAAGTCGATGATGCTCTTCTGGTACTTCTGGCGCCGGGCCCGCTGGGCGGCCGATTCGCCGGGGCGGCCATTCGTAAACAGCCGCTCGAAGATGTGCCTGGGGTTCACGTCCTTCGGCACCGGCTGGGTCGGGCTTCGCCAGGAGATGCTCGACGAGTAAGCGCAGCTGTAACCGGAGTCGCAGTTGCCCGACTGGGCGCCGGCGTCGCAACCGATCTCGAGCGAGGGGAACCGCGTGTGCCGGCCGACGGGGGGTGCCGCAATCTGGTCGACCGAGCCCCCGGCGCGGATGTCCGCGCCGTCGGTCTTCTTGGCCTGGGTTCCCGTCAGGAAGGTCGCGAGCGCCCGGGCGTGATCGCCGCCGCCGTCGCCGTTCGCGAACGCCTTGCGCTGCGTCAGGCCGGAGAGAATCGAAATCTTGTCTTTGACGTTCGCCAGCGGTTCAAGAGTCGGAGTCAGTTCGAGCGCGCCGGCCTTCTTGGGAAGCCAGGCATCCATCTGCATCCCGTTGGGGACGTAGAGGGCCGCCATCCGCAGCGGCGCCGCCGAGGCCTGAGCGGCGAACGCGCTCCGGGGTCCCATCGCCTCCAGCCAGGGGAGCGCCATCGCGGCACCGAGACCCCGGAGGACTGTCCGTCGCGACAGGGGAGCGGAACCAGTACGACCAAGGTTCAAACCGCGGCTGGACATTTCGAAGTTGCTCCTCACATACAATTACAATTCCGTGAAGGAACGTGCACACGTCCCTTCCTGCGAACACCTGCGGCCCGGGGCGTGCACGCCTGCAGGCCGTTGCCGACCTCGCCACGCCAGATACATCGCATCCTAACTTATATCGGTTCTCCGATGCGAGAGAGAGGCAGTTTGGCGGAACGTGCGTGACATTCCGAAAGGTGTTGCGTAGTGTGTTCGTGTCGCGCCAGTTGTGCTGTTTCCTGAGCCGTGGCAACGACTTGGTTTCATACGATCCGGTCAAGATTCCTCATGGCGCATGTCGTCGATCTCCGGCAGTCGACCTCTCCAATCGAGGTGGCCGGAGAGGCGTGCGCGACCTTGAGCCGGGGACAACTGACCGGACTCCCCTCCGAAACGCGATACCTGCTCGCGGGCTCTGCCGTCCGGCAGGAGGCGGCTCAACGACTGGCGGAAAGCGCGGCGGAACACGGAACGGAATCGGCCGTCCTTCTATTGCCGCATCTCGATACCCTTTCAGACTTTGTGGAACGGCTCCCGACGTCCGTGGAAAGGCTTCTGAGCCGCTGCTGGCCGGGACCGGTGGTGATTCGACTCGGCGACGCCGCCTCGGGAGCGTTTTTCGAACTTGCCCCAGCCGCGCAGCAACTCCTGAAACGGTCACGGGTTCCGGCATGTCTCCCCGCTCACCCGTTCCTGCGGCGGGTCACCGAGCTTTACGATGAGCCAATCGTTGCGATCATTTCCACGCTTCCGGACGGGAAGACGTGGAGCGATTCGGATGGCCTGGAAGTCGCCCGGATCCACGCGGCGGAAGTCGAGCTCGTGGTCGATGCCGGTCCCCCGCGGCATCCGCAGGGGCCGACGATCATCGACCTGGTCGAATACGGCCACGAGACGGGGGACTCAGGAACCCTCCCTGCGAACAGCTGGAGGCTTATCAACGAGGGTGTTGTGGCGGAGACGATGCTGAAGCGGCTGAGCAGCACGATGGTTCTGTTCGTCTGTACGGGGAACACCTGCCGTTCCCCGATGGCGGAGGGGTTGTTTCGCAAGTTGCTGTCGCAGCGGCTAAACTGTGCCGTGGACGAAATCGGCCAGAACGGCTTTCTCGTCCTTTCCGGGGGAGTTTCGGCGGTGTCGGGGATGCCGGCAGCGCCGGAGGCGATCCGGCTGCTCGAAGGTGAGCAGGTCGATTTGCGAGATCACAGCAGCCAGCCGGTCACCGAGGACCTGCTGGCGCAGGCCGACCATGTCCTGGCGATGACTGCCGGACATCTCGACACGCTGTATAATGAATTTCCGTTGTACCGGGGGAAGATGCGCATGCTCTCTCCCGGACGGGACATCAGTGATCCGATCGGCCGCGGCTGGTCGGTGTATCAAGAGTGCGGGGCCGAGATCCGTGCGGCCCTCGAGATCTTCCTGGACGAGTTGATCCGGGAAAACGGGAAAGCGTCGTCGAAATGAAAGTTGCCGTTGCCAGCGATCACCGGGGCGTCCGGGTGAAGAGTCAGATCCTCAGCCAGCTCGCCGAGCTCGGCCATGAGGCGATCGACTGCGGACCATCCGAGACGGGCAGCGTCGACTACCCCGATTACGCGGCCAAGGTCTCGAAGATGGTCGGCTCGGGAGAGATCGACCGCGGGATCCTCATCTGCGGGACCGGGATGGGGATGTGCATCACCGCGAACAAGTTCCGCGGAGTGCGCGCGATCATCTGTCACGACGACGTCGCCGCCGAGATCTGCCGCCGGCACAACGACGCGAATGTCATGTGCCTCTCGGCCGACCTGATGGGAGACCGGATCCTGGGCCGGGTCGTCGAGACCTGGCTCAAGACCGAGTTCGAAGGGGGACGTCACCAGCGGCGGGTCGACAAGATCGCCGAGATCGAAAAGGGGATGTGCGACCCGGCCGAGGAAGTCGGCCCGGGGGGCTGCTGCGGGTAACGCCTGCCGCATCGAACGATTCAATCGAGTCGTTCGTGTTCCACCGGACATCTCGACACTTTCCCGGCGCAAGCGAAGGATGGCCTGAAGGCCGTCTGTGATGCGATCCACCAGTGCAGCGATCCACCTGTGGAGCGTTCGAAGAGGGGCCGAGATGTCCAGCGAAGCGACGGTGCCCGGCTCGACGGCTGCGGAAACGCCTTCCCACGCAGCCGCTCCGAATCTCGACGGCGCCATCTGCATTGGCGATCGGGCCGTTGCCGCCAGCACGCTTCTTCCTGGCGGGATCGTCACCATTCACGGGCGACGGCATTCCGCGCGGCTGACCGCCACAGTTGGAAACATGGCCGAGCCGGGAGCGGAGCTCGTTGTCGTCGGCGGAGACAACGCCGGCTTCATCGTGCGGCCGGTGACCGCCGTTCAAACCGTCGAGCTGTCGCGGCGTGGCGAGCCGGTTCACGGGAGCTTCGGCGCGGCGATCCAGTCGGATGCCCGCCGCGCGGAACGAGGGCGAGCGATCTTCGAGAGGACGCGCGTCAACAAGCTCCGCGTCAGTGGTCTTGCGGCCGGAGTCGGGACCGGCCTCATCGCCGTCGCGCTCTGCTGGCTCTGGCCATCAATCTCTTGGCCTGGCGAAGCCTGGCAGGTGGCGACTCTTGTGATCGGCGCTCCACTGGCGTTCGGCCTGACCGCAGTCTGGCTCGCACGGCAGCTGGACCGGCAGTTCGCGGAGACGGACACCAACCTTCGAGGACTGTCGATCCCGACGACCGCACTCATGCTTCTCGGCGCGGCTGTCGGCGGCGCCTGGGGGATTCCCCGCCTCGGCCTGCTGTCGGGCGTCGGCCTCGCGGCGGTCGCGGCCCTCGTCCTGGGAAGCCCGCTTCCGGCGATCTTCATGGTCGTCGCAGCAGGAGCCGAAGAGGGGGGCCTTGAAGGGATCGGTGCCGGAAGCGAAGGTCGCGGTGGCGCCGGCGAGGGGGCTGCCTGACTGTCGCCGACCTTGAACCCGGGCCTTCGCCCTCGCCTTCTGATCGACCCTCATGACGAACGATCGTTCTCTCTCCGCCGCTCCGGAGATCATCCCTCATCCCGAGCGGCGCGGCTGGTACCGGCTGCAGACGTCGCTCTGGGTTCCGGCGCTGCGCGACCGGGTATTCGAGTTCTTCGCCGACGCCTTTCAGCTCGAGACGATCACCCCTCCCTGGCTTCATTTTCACGTCGTGACTCCCCGGCCGATCACGATGACGACGGGACGGCTCATCGACTACCGGCTTCGAATCCGGGGCATCCCCGTCCGGTGGCAGTCCCGGATCGCAAACTGGGAGCCCCCGTTGCGATTCGTCGACGAGCAGGTTCGCGGCCCTTACCGCAGCTGGCGGCACCTTCACACGTTCGAGGATCAACCGGGACCGGGCGGCCTCCCCGGGACGCTCGTGGTCGATCAGGTCGACTACTCCGTCCCCGGCGGCGCAGTCGTGCACAAGCTCCTCGTCCGAGGCCAGCTTCTGCAGATCTTCGCATTCCGACACGAGAAGATGATCGAGATCTTCGGCGAGGCGAGATCGTAACACGGCACACGGTGCCGCGAACGAACGGACATCAGCCGGCTGACGACCTGGCAGCTCCCTCGACTCGGTCCCTTCCCTCGACTCGGCCCTCTCCCTTGACTCAGTCCCCAGGGAGAGCCGCCCGAACGGTCGGCGGCTCTCCGGATTGCCGGGCTCAGATCTCCTTCCCTGCCACGCGAACTTTCACGTCCTTCAGGAACCTGGACTTCAGCAGCCTGGCGGCCGCCTCCGTGCACTGAGTCCCCTCCACATCCACCATCTTGAGGGACTTCATGTTCTTGATGGTGTTGAAGCTCTTGTCGGTCACCCCGCCACATCCCGGCACGCCGAGGTGTTCGAGCTTCTTGAGCTTGCCCAGTTCCGCGATTCCCCTGTCGGTGATGGGAGTGTCGTTGAGGAGCAGGATCTTCAGCTCGCTGCACTGCGAGAGCCACCTCAGCCCCAGGTCGCTGACGCCGCAGTCCATGAGGCTGACCTTCTCCAGGTTCGTGCACGAACGGATCTGCTCGAGGCCCTTGGCCGGGAAGCCGGTTTCAACTCCGATGAGGGTCTTGAGCGCCTTGTAGCCCCCCGCCTTCACTCCGCGGGTGAAGCCTTCTCCCGTGATCGAACCGCAGAAGGCGAAGTTGATCTCTTCGAGGGCGGGGAGCTCTCCGAGGCTGGCGAGGGCGGATTCGCTGATCGAAGTCCGCGCGAGATAGAGGCCCCGCAACGTCTTGTGCTTGAGGATCTCGGGGATCGCCCCGTCGCTGATCCGGCAGTCCGTGAGAACCAGTTCCTCGAGACGCAGGATGCCACCGAGAGCCGCGACGGTCTTGTCGGTGATCGCCGTTCCCTGCAGGTTGACCTTTCTGGCATTCGGAAACTTGCCGAGCTCGAGTCCGCCCACATCGGTGATCGGGGCTCCGCCGAGATTGAGCTCGGTAATCTGACTGGCGGCGTCGGGATACTTGACGATGTCCAGGATTGCAGCGTCGTTTCGCTCATGCGTCTTGAGGGCGCTGAACCGCCGCGCCACCTCTTCCGGGTTCGGAGGAGCCGGCGGCGCCGGGACCGGGGGGGGAGGAGGGGGTGGAGGAGCGGGCTGCGCGACCGGAGGGGGGGGCGGAGCCGGAGCTCCGTTGAAGGCCTGTTGAATCTGATCGCATCCCGACCAGCCGAGCCCCATCAGACTCGCAGCAAACAGACAGAGGAAAGGGCGCAGGGAAAGCCTGCCTGTCATGACGACACTCCCGAAAAACAACGAGATGAAGGGGGAATGGACCGCTCGGATATCTTACCGCATCTCGGCCCCGGCTCTGCAACGCGTGACGACGTCCACCTCCGCAATTCTCAGGCATTCCGCACGCCGCCGCTTCTGCGACGCGGCCGCTACGGCTCCTTCGAGGCGGCCTTCCGCTCGCCGGCCAGGCTGCGGAGCTCCTGCAGAAAGGCTCGCAGGACCCGCGTCTGATAGCGGAGCGGATTCCAGCACACCGCAATTCGCCGCTTCGGCCCGCCCGCCTGCAGGGGGCGATGGACGACATGTTTCGAGAACGCAACGTCCGCCGCCATCGCGGGGACAAAGGAGATTCCGAACCCTGCCGCGACGAGCTGCTCGACCGTCGCGAGCTGCTGGGCCTGGTTCACCGAAACCGGCTGAAACGCGTGTCGCTGGCAGAACCGCATCACGTCTCCCCGCAGGCAGTGCTCTTCCCCGAGCAGGATGAACTCTTCGTCCTCGAGGTCCGCCGCCCGGACGCGCGTCGCCCGCGCCAGTCCGTGCGCGGCCGGAACCGCCAGGAGGAGCGGCTCGTCGAACAGCCATTCGACCTTGAGCCCCGCCTCCTCGACCGGGAGAGCGAGGACGGCGACGTCGACCTCTCCCTGGTGGCACGATCGCAGCAGCCGTTCCGTCACGTCCTCGCGGATCTCCATCTGGACCTGCGGGAACTTTCGATGGAAGCGGGCAATGAGGGGGGGCAGAAGATAAGGGGCAATTGTCGGGATGCCGCCGATGACGAGGCGGCCCGTCTCGCCGTCGTCGGTCACCTCGCGGCGGGCGTCGCGGACCATGGAGACGATCTGCACGGCCCGGGTCCGAAGCGTCTCCCCCGCGTGGGTCAGCCTCAGCGTCCGCCCCTGCCGTTCGAAGAGCGGGTGCCGGAGCGTCTCCTCGAGCTTTGCCATCTGCTGACTGATGGCAGGCTGCGACACGCCAAGGGCCTTGGCCGCGCGGGTGAAGCTCCCGTGCTCCGCAACTTTGAGAAAGGTTTCGAGGTGTGCGATATCCATAAGGGCATCTTATGGACTGAAGAAGCCTCATGGGAATTGATTATGTCCCCCGACCGACTAAGATCGTTCCACATCGCCATCCTCTGATCGATTCCGTGGAGAGACTGAATGCCCCTTACCCGCCGATCGCTCCTTGCTTCGACCTGGTTGAAAGGCTTGTCGCTGGCCGCGTTTCTCGCCGTCGCGCCCGGGTGGGCGCTCGCCGAGAAGGTGAAACTGCCGGACGATACGCTCGTTGAGGGGATCCCCGGAAAGGGGGAGCTCACGCTCAAGGAAATTGAAGCGTTCCTGGCGAAGCCGGAGAACCACAAGGAGCTCGAAGTGGTCCTCCCGCCGGGACTCGACCTGGGCGTTTCCCAGATCGCGGGTCTCAAGGAGAACCCGCTGACCCGGGCCAAGATCGAGCTTGGACGGCAGCTCTTTTTTGATCCCCGCCTGTGCGCCGACGCGAGCGTCAGCTGTGCCTCCTGCCACTCTCCCGAGAACGGTTATGGCAAGGATACCCAGTTCGGCGTCGGGATCGGCGGCCAGACCGGCAACCGCAACTCGCCGGTGAGCTACAACCGCATTCTCTCCTCCGTCCAGTTCTGGGACGGCCGGGCGAACTCGCTGGAAGAACAGGCGAAGGGTCCCATTGCCAACCCGATCGAGATGGGGAACACCCATGTCCAGTGCGTCGACACGCTCAGGAAGATCCCGGGTTACGTCAAGCAGTTCGAGGCGGTGTTCGGCAAGGAGGGTGTCACGATCGACAACGTCGCCCGGGCGATCGCGTCGTTCGAGCGAGTGATCGTCACGGGAGCCTCCCCGTACGACTACGCCGAGATCGTGAAGAAGTTCTCGAAGCTCGAAGCGGAGGACCTGGAAGACCTCAAGACCGACCAGCCGGAAGTCTTCGCCCAGTTCGTCGTCGCGAAGGCCCAGGCGGAGAAGAATCCGATGAGCGAGTCGGCCGTCCGGGGCCGGGAGCTGTTCTTCAGCGAGCGGGTGAACTGTGCCGCCTGTCACGTCGGCGCGAACCTGGCCGATGAGAAGTACCACAACCTCGGGATCGGGATGGACGCGAAGGATCCGGACATCGGCCGCATGGCGGTGACGAAGAAGGAGGAGGACTTCGGAGCGTTCAAGACCCCGACGATCCGTAACGTCGAGTTCTCCGCTCCGTACATGCACGACGGCAGCCTGAAGACCCTCATGGACGTCGTCGAGCACTACAACAAGGGGGGAACCCCCAACAAGAACCTGAGCAACAAGATCAAGAAGCTCAACCTGACGGAGCAGGAGAAGAAGGATCTCGTCGAGTTCATGAAGGCGTGCTCGGGACCGTTCCCGAAGGTCGAACACGCCCGACTGCCGGCGGACAAGTAAGAACTTCCGGCCTCGACTGACAGAACATGGGCCGCGGACAATCTCCGCGGCCCATTCTTCGTATACAGGCCAATGTCCGGGCCAAGCTCGTGGATCGCCACTCCGCGCGGAGTTGGGAAGTGACTTAGCCACGGAGGGCACAGAGATCACAGAGTGCCCGTGGAACCGCGGAGCCCGAGTCGACAGATCCCCCACAGGGTGCGTCGCTCTCTGTGTCCTCTGTGCTCTCTGTGGCAAAAACCAACCTGAAGCGAGTCCCACCTACGCCGCGGCGGTCGACGACGCGTTCTTGTCAGCGCGGTAGTTGTTCTTCTCCTCCAGGATCGACGAGGCATCGAACCGCTTGCCGAAGTACTTCGTCTGGGCTTCCTCGTTGCTGAGGACCGTCTTGGCGTCCCCGCTGACGAGCACCCGCCCCTCGACGATCACGTAGTTGC
>JAEYWB010000254.1 GCA_023429275.1 Planctomycetota bacterium | reverse complement strand
CCAAAGATGCGGAAAAGTTCACGGCCCGGCTGAGGCGCCTCAGCGCCCAGGGCCTGGAGAAGACTCGCGATGAGTGGGAAGCCTGGCGCGATCCCGAAAAGCTTCCGGCTCTCGAGCGGGCCGTGGGGGACGGCGGCGGGCCCCTTCAGGCCGAGTACATCCGCTGGCTCGGAAGTCTCGAATGCTACGAAGCCTCTCGCTCACTCGTCCGGCAGGCACTCTTCTCGGAGAACGAGGCGATGCGGCTGCAGGCGATCGACTCGCTCCAGGGGCATCCCTGGGAAGACTACATGTACGAGCTCGTCGCGAGCGTGACGACCATCCGAGAGACCACGGACCCCGTTGCCATTCCCGCGCAGAATGCCCAGGTGACATCCCTGGCCTGGGAGACGCTGGATACTGTCGTTGAAACACAGTGGCTCCTGCGGAATCCCATCGACATTGTCATGGTCCCGGGATTCATGGTCAGGGTCGATAACCATCGCGACGCCGGGGTCGCGGCGGGCGCGATGTGGCAGGCCATTCAGAAGGTTCGCGCAGAGGGAGATGCCCCTCGGAACGAACGGGCCTTGCGCGCAATCGGCCGTCTCGCGGGGAAAAAGTTCAAGACCGCCAAGGAGGCCTGGGAATGGTGGGACAAGTTTCAGGACACCGTTCGTAAGCAGGAGAAGATTGACCGTCGCTACGAAGGCAACTGGTATGTCGACAGCCGCCGCCGGGCGATCCGCCCCTCTCCTTTTCCGGTCTATCAGGTCACGGTCGGAACCCTCGGTACCAATCTACCGGCTCCGCAACCCCAGGCCAATCGGCCGGTTCCGCGGGTCGGAGGAGGAGGCAGGCGAGGCGAGTGCCTTGCCGCGGGGACCGCGATCGTGACGGAGACCGGAGCGCGGCCCGTCGAGACTCTCGAAATTGGTGACGGCATCCTGGCCCAGGACATTGAGACGGGGGAGCTCACTTTCAAACCGGTGATCGGTAAGACCATCCGGGAGCAGGCGAAGCTTTACCGGCTGAAAACCGCGTCGGAGGAGATCGTCTGCTCGCAGGGCCACCCGTTTTGGGTGAACGCGATCGGTTGGGTTCAGGCCGGCTCTCTCCAGGCAGGGATGCCACTCCATACACCATCCGGAAGCGCGGAGCTGACCTCGGTCGAGCCGGCGGGTGAAGGGACTGTCTACAACGTCGTCGTGGCGGATTCCCATACCTACTTTGTGGGGAAGACTCAGCCCTTTCTGAGCCACGATCCGACGCAGCGGCGGCCAACGAACGCCCTGCTGCCGGGACTACAACCCGTCTGGACGGGGACCCGCCCGTCTGCGGACAAGCCGGTCACTCTCAAGTAGTGAGACAGCTGCCGTGCCTCCTTCCGCGGGTCGTATTCAAATCCACTGCCGACCACGGTGATGCGATGATCAGACTTTCGTTCGCCGGATTGCTCTTGCTCTTCGCCTTCCGCCTGCACGGAGCGCCTCCCGCCTCCCGCAATGCGAACAAGGAGATCGAGACGACATCGCTCCCAGTCCAGCAGGCGCTCGAAAAGGAACTGAGGGGGGACAACGTCGCGCGGCAGTCGCTGCTCCGACAGCAGGTCGCCGTGGATCCCGACGACGCCGCCGCGCACTGGCATCTCGGGGAGATCCGGATCAATGACCGCTGGCTTCCCTATGATCGGTTGGTGGACGAAGGCGATCACTGGCGGGAGCTCTATCGCTATGCCGAACAGCGATCCAAGCGCAAGAACACCGTCGACGATCAGCTCTATCTGGCGGATGGCGCCCGGTCACATGGTCTCCTTGATCAGGAGCGAGCTCATCTGATGCAGGTCGTGGCACTCGACCCCACCCATGTCGAGGCTCATCAGCGGCTGGGAGATGTCTACGCTGACGGGGCATGGATCCGCCGCGAGACGTTCGAGAGGACGGTCCACTCGCAGCACCGCTGGCAGGAGAGTCTCGCCCGGCACAGAAAGGAAGCGGAACAGTTTGCCGCGCGGATGCGGCGATCGAGTTCGCTACCTCGGGAGAAGATCCAGGAGCGGTGGAACGCATGGGGCGATCCCGAGAGGCTCCCGGCGCTCGAGCAGGCGGTAGGAGACCGCGGCGACGCATTGCAATCGGAATACATCTCCTGGCTCGGACGGCTCTCCTGTTACGAAGCTTCAAGGGCAATCGCCCGGCAGGCGCTCTTTTCCGAACACGAAACCGTACGACTGCAGGCAGCCGAAGAGCTGAAACGCCGGCCATGGGAAGACTACATGCGGGAACTGGTCGCCAGCGTCGTTGTCGTCAAGGACTCGACGGACCCGGCCTACGACCGGCGATCCAACTCCCACGTCGCCTCGTTCTCCTGGGAAACGATGGACAACATTGTCGAGACTCAATGGACGCTTCGGCATCCGATTACTGTGATGGCGATCGTCGTCTCGCGAGCAGAGGAAGGTATCTCCTCAATCAACACCATCCGGGTGGATCGAGGAGAGGCATCCGGACGGGCGGCGAGCGAGATGTGGCAGACGTTCCACCAGCTGCGCGCCGCCGAGGATGGCACCCGCAACGAGCGGGCCCTGCGAGCGATCGGTCGAATCACAGGGACATCGTTTAAGTCGGCCCGAGATCTTTGGGAGTGGTGGCTACGCGTCGACGATGTCATTCAGCCCCAGGAACGAATCACTCGGAACTATGAGGACAACTGGTACGTTGACCTCCGCCGCAGACGAATACAGACGTCTCCTTGGCCAGTCGTTCAGGCCATGGCGGCGGTGGCGACCGTCCGGCCTCCGGGCTCGTGCCTGACTGCCGGCACGCCTGTCGTGACGGAGACAGGAGTCCGGCCCATCGAGAGCATCGAGATCGGAGACCGGCTGCTGGCCCAGGACATCGAGACCGGCGAGCTCGTCTTCAAGCCGGTCGTAGCCCGGACAACGCGGGAGAAAGCGAAGCTATATCGGTTGAAGACTGCGTCCGACGAGATCGTGTGCTCCCAAGGGCACCCTTTCTGGGTGAACACCATTGGGTGGGTCCGGGCCCGAAGTCTTAAGCCGGGGATGCCGCTCCATACCACG
>JAEYWB010000224.1 GCA_023429275.1 Planctomycetota bacterium | reverse complement strand
AAGCGGTTCAATCCGAACGGCGGCGGAGGGGGCGGTTCGACTCCGGGAGGGGGCGGAAGCGGCAGCACCAACGACTCGGCCCTGGCTCTCGTGGGCAACGGAACGAATGAGAAGGAAGTGCGGCAGGACCATGGGGTCAGCCAGTCGACCGGGACGACCGGTCCCGCGCTGCCGGAAGAGTTCCGCGCCGGACTCGACGAGTACTTCAACCGTCTGGAAAGTCGCACGACGAAGGAGTAGGCGATGCGATCCACGTTTGGCGGAGGGGGCCTGACCCGCGTCATTGCGGGAGGTCTATCGCTATTCCTCGTTGCCGGCGGTTCCTCGCGGGGCGACGATCAGAACGCCCAGGCGAAGAAGGAAAAGGCCGCCAAAGTCGTCGAGGAGAAAAAGGTCGCGGTGAAGAAAGCCGCCGAGAAGGCGGCGGACGCCGTCGGTGATGCGGTCGGGAGCCTCCTCGAGGGCCTCTTCTCTGTTGGCCAGGTCGAGGAGCGGGCGGTCTTCGATGTCGTCGATGTCGCGGCCGGGAACGCGGATCCCTTCGATCAGCAGGTCCGCCCCATCCTCACAAGCGTTCTGAACAGCGAGCTGCACTTCATTCGCAAGGTCTGCCAGCCGACACCGGAGCAGTTCGCGAAGATCCGCGCCGCGGGGCGCGAGCAGTTCGAGAAGGACCGCAAGAAATTCGTCGAGCTGATCAAGAATCAGAACCGGGGAAACGTCGAGTTCCCCGACCCGCGGACCGAGATCAGTAACAGCCTCGTCGAAGCGGTCTCGCAGCATCAGTCTCCGGAAGCGGCCGCTCGCTACCGCGCCGAGCTCGAGCATCGGAAAACGGCCCGTCAGCAGGCGGCGATCGACAACATGGTGATGCGGCTCGACCGCCAGCTGGCTCTCTCCCCCGAGCAGTCACAGAAGCTGACGGAGTCGATGACGGCCCAGGTGAGCCCGAAGTGGACGAAGCAGATGGTCGCATTCCTCTATTCGGAGGAGTATGCGCCCCTCCCGGAGGGGAAAGTCGTCCTCCCCTTTCTCAATGACGCCCAGAAGAAGATCTGGCAGGCGATGCCTCAGGGCTACAGCGTCTCGTTCGGTTGGCAGGGAGAGTTCAACTTCCTCGGCGACCAGTTCGACGCTTTCGCCGAGGAAGTCGGCAAGTGATGAGGCGAAGAGGTTAGAGGTGAGAGGTTAGAGGTGAGAGAAAGACATGGCACATCGCTCTCTAACCTCTAACCTCTTCTCCAAAGTGATGAATCGTCCTTGATCGCGAGGTTCAGCCGAATGGTTGAGAGCAACGCAAACTGGCGCCGGATGCGGGAGTCGGCTCGGCGCTGCGCGATGCTGGCTCTCCTCTTCGCGATTCTCCTGCCGTTCGCCGGGCCTCTCGATGCCGACGAGGAAGAGGTCGTCATCGAGAACGTCAACCAGTTTGTCGTCTCGGAGAACCAGATCGAGCAGTGGGTCTTCCGGAGCAACAACGGCAACGTCTCGGCCAGGCAGAAGGTCGAAGGGGGCCTCAAGATCGAGATCGATCTCGTCAAGACTGCGATTTCCCTGACGGCAGATCAGGAGAAGAAGCTCGAACTGGCGGGGCGTGGGGACATCTCCCGCTTCTTCAACGAGCTCAACATCCAGAAGAAGAAGTTCCCTCCCGGGGCGATGAACCAGGAGAAGTTCAACCAGATGTGGCAGCAGATCCAGCCCCTGACCGCCCGTTACCAGGCCGGGCTGCATGGGCGGGGATCACTGTTCCACAAGATGCTCCCGATCGTCCTGACCTCGGAGCAGTGGGATCAGTACCAGCAGTTCGAGCGTGAGAGGCAGAAACGGCACTACAAGGCGAAGATTGAAATCGTCCTCACCGTCGTCGATCAGCGCGTTCCCCTCACGCACGACCAGAGGCAACGGCTCATCGCGCTGATCCTCGAGAAGTCGGAGCCTCCCAAGGTCTATGGCCAGAATGACTACTATCTGGTCATGTGGAGAATCGCCCAGATTCCCGAGAAGGACATGCGGCCGATTTTCGACGACCAGGAATGGAAGGCCTTCACGAGGATGACGCAGCAGGTCCGCGGGATGGGACAGTGGGTTCAGCAGATGGAAGCGGGGCTTGATGACGATCCGGACAAGCCTGCCGTGGCTCGCGGAGTGATCATCGGTTTCTGAATGGACCTCCTCTTCCTACTCTCACGCACGGGTTCTCAAGGTTCGACTGGCTCAATTTCCATGGACGTTTCACGATCGAAGAAACCGCTCGCCGTGCTGTTGTCGGCCGCCCTCCTGGCGGGGCCGTTCGGCGCGGGCGAGGTCCCGGCGCAGAGCCCCGAGATCCGGACGGGGGACGCGATCCCGCGCGACGTCCGCGAGATGTACGATCGCGGCCTGCAGTACCTCGTCAGCCACCAGTCGGAGAACGGCGACTGGCAGGACGGCCAGAGCGGCCCCGGCATCACCGGCATGGCGCTCATGTGCTTCCTCGCCTCGGGGGAAGACCCGAATTACGGAATCTACGCCGGCAACATCAAGCGCGCCCTCCGGAGCATGATTACCGCCCAGGACGCCCAGACGGGCTACATGGGCAACAGCATGTACCATCACGGCTTTGCGATGCTGGCCCTCGCGGAGGCGTACGGCACCGTCGACGACCGCAACCTGTGGACCGAGAAGGTCCAGGGGAAGCAGCGGTCGATCGGTGAGGCTCTCGAGCTCGCGGTGCGCTCTGCCGTGACCAGCCAGAAGAAGAACAGCTACGGTGCATGGCGGTATTCCCCCGACGGCAACGACGCCGACACCTCCGTCGCGGGGGCGGTCCTGATGGGGCTGCTCGCCGCGCGGAACGCGGGGATCGAAGTGCCGGACGAGTCGATCGACCGGGCGATCGGTTACTTCGTCAAGATGACCTCCGACTCCGGGCAGGTGGCCTACGCGGGGGGACTCGGCGGCCTCGACGAATCGCTTGCCCGGATCTCGATCGGGGCGCTCGTCTATTCGATCGCCCGCCGCAAGGATCTGCCGCAGTTCAAGGCAACGCTCGATTACCTCGCGCAGCGGCTCGACGGGGGGAGCCCCGGCCACGGCGGCGTCGAATACCAGCGGTACTACCAGGCCCAGGCCCTGTTTCAGGGGGACGTCAACGCCTGGGAAAAGTGGAACAAGGGGCTCGTCCGGCAGCTCAAGACGATTCAGCAGGCGGACGGGAGTTTTCGCGGGAGCCATGGGACCTCGGTGTCGACGGCGTTGTCGCTCCTGGCGGTGGCCGTGAATTTTCGGTTTCTTCCCATCTACGAACGATGAGCGACATGGCAGAGAAGCGCTATCGCCCTTCGGCACTCTCGCGGCGGCTCGTCCTGTTCGCGGTGGCTGTGGTGGCCTGCGTCCGGAGCGGCAACCTGTGTGCCGCCGAGGCAGCCGGGGTGCTGCGTCTCTCGAGCGGCGGAACGGTGACGGGAGAGTTCCGTCCGTCGATCGAAAAGGGGACGTTCGTCTGGCAGGGAGCCGACTTCACGCGGCCCTTCGAGTTCGTCAGCGGCGCGGTCTCGAGCATCCAGTTCCCCACCGATCCGGCCGCCAGGCCTGTCGGCCAGTTCGGTCTCGAGCTCGCGTCGGGAGACAC
>JAEYWB010000456.1 GCA_023429275.1 Planctomycetota bacterium | reverse complement strand
AGTCTAGTCGCCGCCGGAGTCGGAATTCAAGCGTCGTCCATGGACTTTGCCGCCCGTTTGTCGACGCGAAACGATTCCGCTGCTCAGGATGCAAGTCGTGCCGCTTGTTGAAGCTGCGGCGGATCTGCGGATTGCCGCTGAGGCCGGTCTCCCGTCCTGGGCCTCGCTTCCTCGCGACTTTGGGCGGGAGCCATCCCTTCCGGCGACATCGAGGGTCACTCAACCGGTGACGCAGGGATTTTCAGTCCATTGCTCGACCAGCCGATGTCTCGAGCCGCTGTCCGAGATGGCTCGGACTCCTCAGATCTCTCGAACACCATCGTCATCCCCTTTGCGTGGCACCGGGGAGGGCTTTGAGCTCTTCCCTTCCTGCTGCGGCGGCGGGGGCTCCTCCTCCTGCGCGGGCTGGCCGATCAGGCGGATGGGATAGGTCTTCCCCGAGTAGCTGAGGCTCAGGCGGTTCAGGGCGTCGGTCCGCCAGAAGAAGGTCTCTTTGCCTCGCGGCCTGTCGGTGGAGGTGTCGCTTCGGAGCACCTTGCCATTTCGGGAGTCGATGATGTCGAGGTTCCACCTCCAGCCCGGCGAGCCGTCCGGGAGGGACTCGTGCTCCTCGACCACCGCGAGGACCGGCCAGCGGGCCGGGACCGTGTTGCTGACGAGGAGCGAGCGATGCGCCGGCGCCCCTCGTTCCCAGAGGACCTCTCCCTTTTCGTCGATCAGGAAGAGCGGACCGGAGAACTCCGTCCTTTCGAACGACTCGAAGTGCCGGAGCTGACCCTGCGGGTGCACCTCCCGTCGCCGCGGGTCGGATTTCTCCATCGGGCCGCGTGTCGCGGAATTGCCATAGAGCCAGGTCAGGACCGCCACGTGGTTGCCGTCACGGCGAAGCAGGAAGCCATCGAGCTGCCGAATCGGCGAGAGGGAGGCCCGCGAGAGGGGCTCACCCGTCTCGAACTGGACGATCTCGAACGTCCCGTCCGGCGAAAGGAAGGCGATGTTCTCGCCATCGGCCGAGGTCCACTCTGTCCCGGCGGGAAACTTCCGCGACCAGCGGTTCGATCCCTTCACGGGGTCGAACATGCCGTACGTGATCCCGTCTGCCTGGGGTGTCGCCGTCAGGAGCAGGCGGCCCCACTCGGCGCCGCGACGGCTTCGGACGACATCTTTCGGGACGCTGGCTCGACCCACGTGCCGCCCGTCGACCGTGCGGTGAATGAGAAGCTCCTGCGTCAGGGGGGGGCAGAGGACGATGTAATCCTCATCCATCAGGATTTCGCATCCCTCGGGGACGCCACTGCGAGCCCACTGGAGTTCGCCTGTCGCCGGGTCGAGGCAGAAGAGCTGATCGCCGCGCTGGAAGCAGAACGACGTCCAGGTCGGCTGGCCGACATTTCCCGCGAAGCTGCCGGGGCTGATGCCGGGGATCAGCGGCCCGCGGATCCCTTCCTGCAGTTCGTCGGGAACGATCGATCTCCCGCGCGGGATGCCGAACGACTGGAGCTGCGCCCGATCGACGAGGAATTCCCGTGCGATCGTCTGGTTCGTGACCGAGTCAATGATCTGGAACTGGTCCGTGGTGACGTAAATCACCAGCCGGCCGAGCGTGTTGATGTACCGCGACTGGAAAATGCCGTTCCCCTGCTCAATGCCGGTCGCGGCATCGAGTCGGCCGTCGGAACCGAACCGGTCCCGCGCGCTCAGCCGCTGACCATCGAGTGAAATGAGGAAGGTCGAGCCGTCGAGCGGACCGGCGGTGGGACCTCGCACGAGGATCGGGAGGAACCGCCCGCCGAGCGTCGAATCGGTCGGTGGGTCGACTTCGACACCGACCTCCTCCCATCGTGGACGAACGCGGAGCGGCCCGCTCAGCGCCGGATCCTCTTCCCAGGCCTTCAGGATCTCGGGCCCGGACTTGCCGACTGTGGCGACTGCCTCGTTTCCGCTGGCGGCGAGGTCGTCAAGCAAATCGACGACCGGCTCCGACAGGCCGCGGCGGAGCCAGAGGGGGGCGATCCGTGCCGCCGCCTCGAGCTGGAACGGCCCGGTTCCCCGGGTCCAGATCCACCACAGCTCCTGTTCGCGCTGTCGCTGGAGCCGTTCGGAATCTCCCATCCCGGCAGGAGGGCGGGAGAGGATTGCTCGCTCGACTCCGCGGCGGAGGCCGAGCCGCTGCAGCGCGATGGCGGTCGCCTCGGCGTTTCCGCCGTCCGCGGTCTGCTTCAGGAGGCTTTCGAGCTCGCGGGCGATCACCTCCGGCTGGGGCGCGGACTGCAGGATGTCTTCGACCTTTCCGCGGACCCAGCGGTGCCTGGCGACGGTCAGGCCCGACTCGAGGTCTTCGGAGCCGACATGAAGCGGAATGCGGAAGTACTCGCGGAGCGCCCCGACGTGGTCGCCGCTCTTCTGAAGTCCTTCGGCAGTCGACAGGTGGAGCCAGAACTTCTGATCGGCGTCGGTGGCGAGCCGGTTCAGTTCCTCGAGCGACGGACGGGTCCGCTCGAAATCGGCCCGCAGATCGGCCAGCAGCGACCAGACGAGCATCCGGCGGGACGCCGCGTTGTCAGGCCCCTTCTGGAGTGAGGCCCGCAGGTCCGCCTGGCCCTCGGCAATCTGCCCTTGATGCAACCGCAGAGCGCCGCGCTCCGCGAGAGCCTTCGGGTCTTCCGGGGCAGCCTGCAGCCTCGCGGCAATCTCCTTCTCCAGCCGTCCAAGCGAGGGATAGCCGACGACGCTCGTGGCAGTCTGCAGGATGATCTGGCCATCGGCGGCGATCAGGTTGGCCGAGCGGATCTGCGGCGGCATCGGCGACTGCGCCAGGACCTGGCCGGAGCGGAGGTCGAGCGTCAGCAACTCTCCGTTGCCGAGCGGAACGGTGAGCCGGCTCCCCTGCTTGAGACCCCGCCCGCTCACGCCGGGGGTCTCGAGCGACCTCCGCCAGATCGTCTTCCCTGTGGCGGTCTCGCGCGCCTCGATGGCGCGGTGCTCGACGAGGATAAACCTCTCGGCATCCGCTGCGATGACGTACAGACCTTCTCCGCGCGGAACGGCCGGCCAGAGGGGTTCGCCGGTCGACAGCCGGAAGCCGTGGAGCCGCTCATCGTCATAAGGGGTCAGCAGGATGGCGTCGGCCACCGCAACAGGGTTCGTATCCCACCAGCCGATCGAGCGGAGCTGCTCCTCGACGACGAC
This sequence comes from Planctomycetota bacterium, assembly GCA_023429275.1. Taxonomy (GTDB): domain Bacteria; phylum Planctomycetota; class Planctomycetia; order Planctomycetales; family Planctomycetaceae; genus Planctomyces_A. The sequence goes on along the minus strand of JAEYWB010000456.1, from coordinate 177 downwards.
CTCCTCTCCCTGCTGGGCCGCATTCATCGCCTGCATGATGAAGACGTTGCGCGGGGGCGGCGGGGCGGCGGGGCGATAACGGCGGGTCCAGAGGACGCGACGCTGCGCCGGATCGACCGCCGTCAGGACGCCGTCCATCAGTTCGCAGACGAGCAGTCCCCCCTGCATGACGGGGGT
>JAEYWB010000204.1 GCA_023429275.1 Planctomycetota bacterium | reverse complement strand
AGGACGACCAGAGCGAGTTCGAGGTCGCGATCACGCTCCCCGAGGGATACACGCTCCAGCGCGGCGACTCGGTCTGCCGCGAGATCGAAGGGCGGCTCAAGGAGCTCCGCGGCGTCACGCACGTCTTCACCGTCATCGGCGACACGACCGGCCGGGCCACGAAAGGCCAGGGAGACGTCACCCAGGCGAGCATCTACTGCCGGATGGTCGACCTCAACGAGCGGGACTACTCGCAGTTCGACGTGATGGAGGATGCCCGGGTCCTGCTCCGCGACTATCCCGACCTCCGGACGGTCGTCCAGGAAGTTGCGGCGATCCAGGCGGCCGGCTTCCGGCAGGTCGACATCGACCTCAACCTGGTCGGTCCCGACCTCAACAAGCTGCAGGAATTTGCCGACCAGGTGACCGCCTACATGCGGACCACCGGCCGGTTCGTCGACATCGACACGAGCCTCTCGCTCCGCAAGCCCGAGCTGCGCGTCCAGATCGACCGCGAGCGGGCGTCGGACCTCGACATCCCCGTCCAGACGATCGCCTCCACCCTCGGGATCCTCGTCGGGGGAGAACCGGTCAGCAAGTACAAGGAAGACGACGAGCAGTACGACGTCTGGCTGCGAGCCGACCGGGATTTCCGCAATGATCCATCGAGCGTCGACACGATGACGATCCCCTCGAACAAGGTCGGACTCGTGCGGCTGTCGAACGTCGCCACTCTCGAACCGGCCCTCGGCCCGACGACGATCGACCGGTACGGCCGGATGCGGCAGATCGTCGTCGTCGGCAACCTCAAGGGGATCGCGCTCGGCGACGGGATCGAAGAGCTCGACAAGTTCGTCCGCTCGATGAACCTCCCGACCGGCTACCGGCACGAGTTCATCGGTCGGGCAAAGCTCCTGCGGGAGTCGAACGCGAACTTCCTGATCGCGTTCCTTTTGAGCTTCCTGTTCATGTACATGGTGCTGGCCGCCCAGTTCGAGAGCCTGGTCCATCCGATCACGATCCTGCTGGCCCTGCCGCTGACGCTGCCGTTCGCGTTCCTTTCGCTTTTCTTCCTGCGGACGAACCTCGACATCTACGCGATCTTCGGGCTGTTCATGCTGTTCGGCATCGTGAAGAAAAACGGCATCCTGCAGATCGATTACACCAACGCCCTTCGCGAGCGGGGGATGGAGCGGGACGCAGCAATCCTGGAGGCAAACAAGACCCGGCTCCGTCCCATTCTGATGACCACCCTGATGCTGATTGCGGCAATGGTTCCGATCGCCCTCGGCCGCGGTCCCGGGGCTGGCTCCCGGGCGAGCATGGCCAAGGTGATCATTGGCGGACAAGCCCTCTCGCTGCTGCTCACTCTTCTGGTCACGCCGGTCGCGTACTCGCTCTGGGACGACTTTACGAAGTGGTTCCGGCGCGTGACCGGTGCGGCGGCGGCTCCAGTGCAGCCTCCCGAGCTTTCCGGAACGTAACTCCCGGCGCAACCCGACCTTAGCGAGAGGGAGTTACCCGGTCTCCCGAAAACCCCCTCTTGTCCGGGGCATTGGAGCGGCGTACACTCAAAATTGGAAAAGCTCACGGACGACACGACGTATCAATTTCCGGCACGGGTAATGCTGTTGCCGGTTTAAGGCCGGCCGGGGTCTCATTTGCGACGACGGTCCGGCCACAGTCACCGAAGGGACGTGTCGTGGCCCTCACCGAGATTGACCGCCGTCTGCTCAAGCAGTGTCTTCTTCGCGCCCCGCACGCCTGGGAAGACTTCGTCGACCGCTTCCTGGGCCTGTTCATCCACGTCGTCCAGCACACGGCGAATGCGCGAAGCATTTCCCTGTCGAAGGACGATCTCGACGACCTTTGCTCCGAGATCCTCCTCCTGCTCCTTCAGAACGATTTCGCGGTTCTGCGGCACTTCCGGGGGCAGTCGTCGTTGTCGACCTACCTGACGGTCGTCGCCCGGCGGGTGGTCGTGAAGGAGCTGATCAAGCGAAAAAAAGCTGAGGCCCTCGGTCATGTTTCCGCTCACGGGAGCGCCGTCGAGGCGGGAGGCGGTCCGGGGGAAGTTCAGCGGATCGAAGACGCCGACGAAGTGAAACTCCTGCTGGGCCTGCTGCCCGCAAGCGAGTCGGAGATCATTCGGAAGTACCATCTCGAAGGGATGGGGTACAAGCAGATCAGCGAAGCGCTCTCGATTCCCGAGAACTCGATCGGCCCCACCCTGAGCCGGGCTCGCGAACGCCTGCGGGAAACTCAGGTCCGCCCGTAGTGCCGCTTCCTTCGCCTACATCCGCCGGAAGGCGCTGGCGCTAGCCCGCGCCGGCTGATGGGCTGACTCTTCGCCTGCCTATCTCTCCCGTCTTCACCCTGCCGCCACGGTCCCTCCGGCACTACACTCGACCGCTTCGGCCCGTCGCTGTCCCGGCGGACCAATTCGCTTCTCAGAACTTTTCGAGGACTCCATGCCAGCGGCATTTCCGACGCTTCCTAAGGGAGCGGGACCGATCGACAAGGACGCCACCGCTGACTTCACGACGACCGGATCCGGGCTGAAGTACCGGATCCTCCGCGAGGGAAAGGGTGAGAAACCGACCGCCACGAAGACAGTCGAGGTTCACTACCACGGCTGGCTCGGCAACGGGACGGTCTTCGACAGCTCCTACAATCGGGGAGAGTCGATCTCGTTCCCGCTGAACCGCGTCATTGCGGGATGGACCGAAGGGATGCAGCTCGTCGGCGAAGGGGGAATGATCGAACTCGAGATTCCCTCGAACCTTGGCTACGGAGCCCGTGGGGCACCGCCGGTCATCCCGGGGGGGGCCACGCTCCACTTCCTCGTCGAGCTTCTCAAGACGAAGTAATTCGGGAGTGGCGGTCGAAAGTCCGCCGTTTCCCCAACAGGCCGGCACAGCGGCAGATCGCTGCCTCGAACGGTGTCCGGCGGTTATCATGACTCGAAGCGACCGTCGGCCGATGCCGGGGCGCTGAAGTTCACGATCCTCAATGGAATCAGGTGCGCAATGCTGCGAAAAGGATGGATGGGAGTCGCCTTGTTCGGGCTGTTGGTGGCCGTCGCCAACATGACGATCGCCCAGGACGCCAAGGAAGTTCCGCTGCCGACGCTTCCAAAGGGAGCGGGGGCCGTCGACAAGGACGCGCCGAAGACCTTCACCGCGACGAACTCCGGCCTCAAGAACCGAATCCTGCGGGCCGGCAAGGGGGACAAGCCGACCGCCTCCAGGACGGTCGAAGTGAACTACCATGGCTGGCTGGACGATGGCACGGTGTTCGACAGCTCGTACAAGCGGGGTCAGTCGATCTCGTTCGGGCTCAACCAGGTCATCAAGGGCTGGACGGAAGGGATGCTGCTGGTCGGGGAGGGGGGAATGATCGAACTCGAGATCCCCGCCAACCTCGGCTACGGTGCCCGCGGGGCACCGCCGGTCATCCCGCCGAACGCCAGGCTCCACTTCCTCGTCGAGCTGATCGACGTCAAGTAGTCGCCGGACCGGCTGCGGACAATCCGAGAATCCCGAGCGGCGTCGCCAATCGCAACCGCCAGGG
>JAEYWB010000035.1 GCA_023429275.1 Planctomycetota bacterium | reverse complement strand
CTCTCTGACGACGGGAAGGCTGCTCTCAATCGCGAGCTCGCGAAGGCCCGAGCGTGGACCCAGATAATCCTCGGAATCGGGGCGGTGGTGGGGTCGATCGTCGGTGCCCTCCTGGCGGACAGATTTGGTCGGCGGATCACGTATTTCCTGCTCTGCCTGACGTCGTTCCTCTCGGTTGCGTGGTTCTTCCTGGGGGCGGGCAAGATCGGCCCGATGTTCTACCTGGCGACATTCTTCGCAGGGGGGACGACGGCGTCGTTCTACGGCTGGCTGCCGCTCTACCTCCCGGAGCTCTTCCCGACGCGAGTCCGCGCGATTGGCCAGGGGTTCTCGTTCAACTTCGGGCGGATCGTCGCGGGAGCAGGTTCGCTCTACCTCGGTTACATGATCGCGACTTTCGGCAACAAGTATCCGGTTCCCTGCACGATCCTGGCTTCGATCTACTTCATCGGCATGATCGTGATCTGGTTCGCACCGGAGACAAAGGGGCGACCGCTGCCGGAGTAGTCTGCTCGTTCACATGAGCGAGACTTCGTATTTGCGATCGCATTCTCTGGCGAGATCCTGCAATCGCAGTCGAGTCCCTGATGGGACCAGGACAACTCGGGCTGTCCGCTCATCCGTCTGTCGAATGGTCGTGCGCACGAGTCAGACCTTGGCAAGACGTTGGCACAGCGCGATCCGACATGACTCCACCGACTCGCCAGGTCGCTCAGTGCGAATGACCGTGGTCGTGTGAGTGTGCCGCTCCCTCGTCGTGGCCGTGCGTGTGGGCCGGCTCGAGGTAGCCGATGCCATAGGCGAGCGCGACTCCGGCCAGGAGGGCGAGGCTCAGTTGGATGCGATGATGGCGGTGGAACTCGATCTCGGGCAGGAGGTCGCTGAGGCTGATGCAGACGAACAGCCCCGCCGCGAAGGCGAGCGAACACCCGATGAATGTCGCCTGGTGTCCCGAGTAACGGTGCGCGCCGAGAAGGAACATCGCAATGCCGAGCGGGCACATCGCCGCGAAGGCGGTGTTGACCAGGATCCGCGACCACCGCGACCAGCCGGTCGTCGACATCAGCCAGGTGATCGATACGGCGTCGAGCGGCTTGTGCAGCAGAACGGCGAGGAACGTACCGAGGCCGAGCAGCCCCTGCGTGATTCCGTGAGCCCGGTCCGCCTCGACACTCGCGGCGACCGCCATCCCGTCGAGGAAGGTGTGCATGCCGAGACCGAGGAAGACGCCGATCCAGCTCAGATCCCGCCCCGGAGAGTGATGGTGGTGGTGTCCGTGCCCTCCCTTCGCCGCCGAAGATGTCGGCAGGTCATGTCCGTGGTCGTGCGAGTGATCATGGGCATGGTCGTGATCGTGCTCATGTCCGCACCCGTCGTCTCCCTGGGCGTGCCGAAACTCGTCCAGGTCGACCGGGCTGTGATGATGAAAATGGAAGGCGCGAAGCATCCCGAACATCGTCAACACGCCGAGAACCATCCACCACATCGCACGGTCTGTCGCTCCGGCCCCCCCGAGCTGAACGATCGCGTGGGGCAGCATGTGGAAGAGTCCAATCCCCAGCATCAGCCCGCCGACGAAACTGATCATCAGTTGAAGCCGGTTGTGGGTCAGATCGATGAGCGACGGAAGCCATCCCCCCAGAAGTGATGCCCCGAGGATCGCCACGCAGTACATCGCCAGCAGTCCATAGGGACGGGACGGCTCGACGGCAGCCGGGCTCCAATGGGTGTGGTCGTGCCCGTGATCGTGCGAGTGGCCGTGAGCCTGGTCATGGTTATGGTCATGCTCAGAGAGGGCCGTCGCCTGCGCCGGCGTCTGAGTCTCTGCTGCCGCCGCGCGTGAGGCCCATTCCCATCCCCAGGTGAGACCGAGGAGCAGGACGGCGATCGGCAACCAGCGGCGGAATGACAACATGGGATCACGACCGGAAACAGAGAGACGGAGCGCCACGCGATGACCAACAGTCGCCAGGAAGCGGAACCGCGGGAAAGTGGGATTCTGGCACACAATGAATGCAGTTACAAACGGAGTTGCAACAAGGAGAATGCGACGGCCCGCCGTGCGGCTGTGACCGAAAGAATCGGAATCCCGAGACTGGAGCACGACAGCGAAGACAAATCTCAGATCGCGAAGTCAGGACCAAGATCAGGACCGGTGGCGGGACCTCCTGCACGTCCTCGGCCAATCGACTGTTTTCGTGCTTGTGCATCCAGCCTGCCCTGACAGATCGCCAATGTCCGATGCACCAGCTGTCGGCATTTCGTTTGCTGATTTGCGGTCCCTTCCACTGGCTCGTTCAACGAAGCCATCGGTGATCAATCCATGTTGATGCATTCTGACCGTGCAGCCTGACGGAACACCGATCAAGCGGAAGCAAACGCCGAGCTGGGGCCATGAAGCTCCAGGATTGCGTCCCCCCGCCGCAATGCGACGACGCGAAGTTCGTCGCGGTCAGACGGAATTGACTTCCATGGAAGCGGTTGTGAAGCAGCGTCAGTTCTCGCGAGAACTGCAGTTTATCCTTCTTCGGGCCCGACAGGTCTGGAGGCTCGTACCTGTCTCCCGAAAGACGGCGCTCGGCGGCGCGGGCGTCATCATGATGCTGACAAGTGCCGGGAACGCCGCAGTCGCGCTCCTTCTCGGCCAGCTGATGGATAGCGCGCAAAGGGGGCTCAAAGACGATCTCCCCCGTTCCGACATGATGGCGACCGCTGCGGGGATTCTGGGCGGGATTGCCCTGATCTACGTCGCCCGAGAGGTTCTGACGGTCCTGCGTCGGTCTCTCGTCGAGCGGAGTGCCGCGGCCATCAACCGCGACATGCAGACCCGTGTCGTCGGCCACCTGCTGCGGATCCGCCTCTCGGCGTTCTCCTCGGAGAAGATCGGCGCGATGCACGGGAGAATCTTCCGGAGCGTCGACGGTCTCGTCCGGTTTCTGCGCCTGATGTTCCTGGACTGCCTCCCCGCCCTGTTCACCGGCATCTTCGCACTTCTGGCCGCCGTCACGAAGCACTGGGTGCTCGGGATGGTGATGCTCGGTGTCGTTCCCCTGGCGATCTGGCTGACGATGAAGCAGCTTGCCTCCCAGAAGGGGGTGCGGCTCTACATGATGCGGGACGCCGAGGAAATCGACGGTACGGTCGTCGAGCAGCTCAGCGGGGCGGAGTACATCCGGGTCGCCAACACCGTTCCGCTGGAGATTCAGCGGCTCGCCACCGCCACCGAGAAACGCCGCAAGCGGGAAGTCCGGCATCACTTCGAAATGTCCCTCTTCGGAGCCGCCAAGGCGCTGAATGAGGGATTCTTTCATATCGTCGTCCTTGGCATGGCGACGTTCCTGGCCCTTCGCGGATCGATCAGCATGGGGGACGTCCTCGCCTTTTCGGTGCTGTTCCTCAACCTCATGGCTCCGCTGAACGAGATTCACCGGGTCATGGATGAGGGGCATGAAGCGAGCCTGCGCGTCGGCGATCTGGCGGAGATGCTCCGCGAGCCGGTCGATCCGTCGTTCCTCGAAGCGGGCAACACCGCCCGTCTCCGGTTTGCCCAGGGGTCGCCATCGATCCGCGTGGAGAATCTCGTCTGCGAGTACACGACGTCGACCGGTGCCCGGTGCCGGGGCCTGAACGGGATCAACCTGGAGATCCGTCACGGCGAGACGATCGGCGTTGCGGGCCGGTCCGGCTCCGGAAAGTCGACCTGGATCAAGGTCCTTCTCCGGCTGATGCCCCCCACGAGCGGCCGTGTGATGCTCGACGGCCAGCCGCTCGAGAAGGTCTCACGGACCGAGCTCTCGCGAGTCGTCGGCTATGTCGGCCAGAACCCGTTCGTCTTCAGCGGAACGATCCGCGAGAACATCGCCTACGGGAACGGAAGCATCGACGACGCCGAGATCCAGCGGGCCGCCCGAATGGCCCACCTGCACGACGAGATCATGGCGATGCCCGGCGGATACGACGCGCCGGTGGTCGAGCGAGGCACGAATCTCTCCGGCGGCCAGCGACAGCGCCTGGCCCTGGCCCGAATCCTCGTCCGCCACGCCCCGCTCCTGATCCTCGACGAGGCCACCAGCGCCCTCGACAACATCAGCGAGCGTTTCGTCCAGCGAGCCCTGGGAGTCACCGGCGCGGACAGGACGACGATCATCATCGCCCACCGCCTGACGACGCTGAAGGATTGCGACCGCATCCTCGTCTTCGACGACGGGCAGATCGTCGAGGAAGGGGACTACGACGAGCTCGTTCAGGCCGGGGGAGTCTTCGCCGAACTGGTCCAGTCCGGCGAAAATGGCGTGGATGAACCGACGAAGGAAGAGCGGGAGCAGGAGAAGCCGGCAGAGGAGACTGTGCAACTGCAGCCGTGCTAGACCGCGAGGAACTCCTGACACGCGGGACTTGAAGACACGAGCCCTGTGCAGCCGCGACGCTCCTGCGAGCAGGGGTTGGCGATCTGTCGCCGGACGAAATGCGCGGGCGAGGTCGTGCGGATCCTACCCGCCTGCCAGGACC
>JAEYWB010000031.1 GCA_023429275.1 Planctomycetota bacterium | reverse complement strand
TCCCCGAACGGGATCGCCTCGCGGGTGATGACGCTTCCCTGGTATCGCATTCCGATCGAACCGATCCGCCAGCGGCCGTTCGGCGACCTGGTCGTGGTGGCGGCGGTCTGTTGGGCGAACGAGGGCCAGCCCGGACCGAGAAGGGCTCCCCCACCGACGAGGGCCGACGTGGACTGCAGAAACTGGCGGCGGATCGAGCGAGGCATCGGCGCAGACTCCCCGTAGTGTGAAGACCCCCCACACTATCTCGGCGTGCCGGGTAACTCAACGATACTCCCGCGGCACTCCGTGCCATCGAACGGGCTTACATGAATGGAGAAGGATTCTTCCGCAAGGGGCGACGCGTGCTGCTCCCGATATTCGCAGTGCGATCGAGTGGGGTCTCTTTCCGCGATGCTGCGACTGCCGGGACGGAGGGGCTGTGAGTCTGTCGGCTTGAAGCGAAACAGCTGCAGCGTCTCTCTGCGGCCCTTTGCAGCGACGAGGGGAGAACTTTGTTTCCATCTTGGGAAAGCCCGTTCGACGGCACGGAGTGCCGCGGGACTATCCTTGACCGTTCCTGCGTCCGGCCGGTACATCTGGGCCACGGTCGCGGGCGGACTGGCATAACGCGGTCGACGAGATCTCGCGGCGTCTGATTTACCGAAAGTTCAAATCTCTTTGGCGGCCTCTCGACAGATCCCCGGTTCGGACGACCGTCATCCGCTCAGCGGAGACCTCGCGCGGCTTCTCTCCGCCGCCCTGGCGGGGCTCGGGGCCGCGGATGGCATCGTGTGGGTCGTGAATGGACAGGGGGAGCCGATCCCACTGCACCAGAGCGGGCTCGGGCAGCAGTCGGTCGGCAACCGTCATACGCAGTGGCAGGGACACGCCGACCTGCTTCGTGGAATCGTCGCGACCGGAGAGGCACGAGCTGTCGAGGCCCGGTTTGAACCCGATCGGCCGGGGGAACCGGCCCGGGATCTGCGGATCATCGTCCAACCGGTGGCGGTCAACGGACAGAACGTCGGACTTCTCGAGCTGTTTCTGCCTCCTGCCGGGGAAGGGTTGTCGGACGAGCAGGCGCTCCGTCTGCTCGGGGGGCTGACCCGGGCGTTCCGTGTCGACACGCGGACGATGGCCACGTCGGCCGCTCCCGCGTCTCCGCACGCACCCGCCGTCGAACAACTGCTGGAGTTCAGCCTGCGCTGCCACGGGTCGCTCGATTTGCTCGAGACGGCGTACACCATCGTGGCCGAGGCGCGGCGGGTCCTCGGGGCCGCTCGGGTGACGCTCCTGCGGCAGCGGGGGCGGCGCTGTCAGGTGCTCGCGATGAGCGGAGTCGACCGTCCCGATCCGCGGTCGACGATGGTTCGCCAGCTCGAGCGGTTCGGGAAATCGGCCGCCGGGCGGGAGGAGCCGCTGCGGTTCTCGGGCGAGGGGGAAATTGCGGTTCCGCTCGATCTGAGGGAGGAGTTCCGGGAGTACGCGAGCCGAGTCTCGCTGCAGCAATTCGAGACCGCCACGCTTCGCCGCGGGAGCGAGCCGATCGGCCTTCTGGTCGTGGAAGACTTCTCGACCCGCTCGCAGCGCGGGTGGCCACTCCTTTCGGCGGTGGCGACGATCTCGGCATCGGCGATGGGGCATGCCCTGGAGCATTCGGACCTGCCGCTGTTCGGGGTGTCGAGCCGGTTGCGAAGGTGGGGAGTGCGGCGGGGCGGGCTGCTGACCGCGCTGAAGTTTCTCGCCATCGCGGGGCTCGTGGTCGGGGGAGTCGCCCTGGCGACGGTCCGGACGCGGTTCGACATCGTCGGACGGGGAATGCTCGTTCCGCAGACGCGGCGCGACGTCTTCGCACCGCTGGCGGGGGTCGTGGAGACGATCGCGGTCCGACACGGCCAGGACGTCAAACGAGGCGAGACGGTCCTGACGCTGCGAAGCCCGTCGCTCGACTTCGAGCTGACACGGGTCCAGGGGGAGCTGCAGACCGCGGAGCAGCAGATCGCCGATATCACCTCGCTGCGAACCGATCCGACTCGCGCCCGGACCAACCAGTCGAGCGACGCCGAACTCGCGGCCCGGGAGGAGGAGCTGAAATCGGTCCGGGACAATCTGAAAAAGCAGAGGGCGCTCCTCGAGGAACAGCGGACGCGGCAAATGGTCCTGGCGCCGGTTGCGGGGCGGGTGTTCACGTGGGACGTCGGTCAGCTTCTAGAGGAACGCCCGGTCGAGAGAGGACAGCGGTTGCTGACGATCGGTGCGATCGACGGGCCGTGGATCGTCGAGCTGCGTGTTCCGGATCGCGATGTCGGACATCTCCAGGCGGCTCTCGGCGGCGATGGTGCCGCCGGGACGGGGCTGTCTGCCGCGTTCAGCGTGACGACCGACCTCGACCGTGAGATCCCGGCGCGGGTGGAGTCGATCGCCGACGTCGTGGAGGACGACCCGGTGGAAGGGCCGACGGTGCTGGTGACGCTTTCGTTCGCTCGCGAGGATCTGAAGGAGTTGCTGCCGGGGGTGACCGCGGTCGGGAAGATCAACTGTGGCGAGAGGCCGGTCGGCTACGTCTGGTTCCGGAGGCTGATCGACGCGGTCAAGACGTGGTGGCGGTTCTGATCTCGCATCCGCCGCGGTCGCACCATCGAAGTGTGCGGATACACTCGCAACCTATGAGCTCCCGAGTTGTCACCGAAGTCGAACATCAATCGGCCGGATACCGCGAGTGCGTCGCCCTGCGGCTGGCCGTGCTCCGGACACCGCTTGGCCTGTCGTTCACAGACGATGAGCTGACGCGGGAAGTGTCCAGCATTCATCTTGCCTGCCATGAAGACGGAAGACTTGTCGGCTGTCTCGTCCTCGTCCCGCTTGCCGATGGGTTGATCAAGATGCGGCAGGTGGCGGTCTCTCCGGAGGCTCAAGGGCTCGGGATCGGCCGTTCGCTGGTGGAGTCCTCGGAAGAACTCGCGAGAAGCCGCGGCTTCACACGGATGACGCTCCACGCGCGGACGACGGCGGTCCCGTTTTATTTGCGACTCGGCTACGACAAGGTCGGTGAGGAGTTCGAAGAAGTGACCGTGCCGCATTGGGAGATGCAGAAGTCGCTCTGACGTCAGCGCGGGCGAAGCATCTGAAGCGCGAGACCGAGCAGGGCACACACGGCCAGAGTGGTCGCCATTCCCCGTTTCCACAGGAATGTCAGCAGAAGCGCCAGGACCGTCAGACCCAGGGGAGGCCAGTCGAGTGTCGCAACGTCCGGGATGGGAATCGTCATTCCCGCCGCGCTCCACTCATCGACCCGGCGGAAGAGGATCGCGAGGCCGAACGTCATCGCGAGATTGAGGATCGCGCCGACCACCGCTGCGGTCACTGAGGAGAGGGCGGCGTTCAGAACCTGGTTGCCGCGCAGCCGCTCGATGTACGGCGAGCCGAGGAAGATCCAGTAGAAGCAGGGGACGAACGTCACCCATGTCGTCAGGAGTCCCCCCAGGATGGCGGCGGTCATTGGCGTGAACGGGCCCGGATGATTCCACCCACCGAGGAACCCGACGAACTGGACGACCATGATGAGCGGTCCGGGAGTCGTCTCGGCCATGGCGAGGCCGTCGGTCATCTGGGGCATCGTCAGCCAGTGGTATCGGTCGACCGCCAGCTGGGCGACATAGGCCAGTGCGGCGTAGGCACCTCCGAACGACACGACGGCGGCCTTGCTGAAGAAGATTCCCTCCTGAAAGAGGACCGACCCGGTCCCGAGAGTGACGGCGATCAGCGCCAGCGGGGCGAACCAGAGGACTCCGCAGATCCCGGTGACGGCGAGGGCCCGCGAGATGGTCGGCCGTGGCGGCTCACGCAGCGGAATCTCGCCCTCATCCGCGGCGGTCCCCATGCCGGATCCTTTCCCGCCGTGTCCCTTCAGCACCTGAAACACCTGCGGTGCGAAGCGGTTTCCGATCAGGCCAAAGATCGCCGCTGCGAAGATGACGACGGGAAACGGCAAGCGACAGAGGAAGATTGCGACGAACGACGTGACCGCCAATCCGAGCATGACCCGGTTCGTCAACACCCTTCGGCCGATCCGGAGGACCGCCTCGATCACGATGGCGAGGACCGCCGCCTTAAGTCCGAAGAAGATTCCCTGCAGCGGCGGCGTCTGCTCGTAGAGGACGTAGATCACGCTCAGGGCGAGGATCGACGCGACTCCCGGGAGGATGAAGAGGAGCCCCGCGATCAGTCCGCCGCGGAGGCCGTGCATCAGCCAGCCGACGTAAGTCGCGAGCTGCTGGGCCTCCGGACCGGGAAGGAGCATGCAGTAGTTGAGGGCGTGCAGGAACCGCTCTTCACTGATCCACCGTTTCTCTTCGACCAGAATGCGGTGCATCACCGCGATCTGGCCGGCCGGTCCGCCAAAGCTGAGGGCGGCGACACGGCACCAGATCGGAAATGCCTCTCCGAGCGTGACCTCGCGAGGCGCAGAGGTTTCCCGAGGAGCATCGCCGGAAGGGGCCGAGTTCATACTGAGGGGGGCTCGATTACCGCTTCAAGGCCTCGAAGGCAAAGGCGACGTGCAGCGCCGCACCGACCGGCAGGCCGTTCTCGTCGGGGTTGAACTTCGGATGGTGAAGCCCGAACGCTTCCCGCCCCGGCGTGCCGACGCCGATCACGGCAAAGCAGGCCGGGACCCGCTGGGCGTAGAACGAAAAGTCCTCGCCCCCCATGACCGCGGGGACTTCGTGGACGTTCGCCTCGCCGACGAGCTGCTGGCCGAGGCGACGGGTTGTTTCCCAGACCTCCGGATCGTTCACCGTCGGTGGGATCACGGTCTCGCCGAAATCGACCTTCGCGGTGCAGCGGTTCGCAGCCGCGATGCTCTCGGCGATCTCGCGGATCCGCTTCTGAAGATGCTCCATGACGGAGGGGGCCAGAGCCCGGATCGTCCCCTTGAGATCGACCGTCCCGGGAATGACGTTGAACGCCTCGCCGCCATGGATCGCCGTCACGCTCAGGACGGCGGGATCGAACGGATTGATCTCGCGGGAAACGATCGTCTGCAGCTCGCAGACGATTTTCGCCGCGGTGGCGACCGGATCGATCGTCGTATGGGGCATCGCCGCGTGTCCCCCGCGGCCGGTGACGACAATGTCGAACTGGTCGACCGACGCCAGCAGGACCCCCGCTCTCCCGCCGATCATTCCCGCCGGCATGTACGGCCAGACGTGCAGGCCGAACATTTTTTCGACCTTGGGGCCCTCGAGAACCCCTTCGTTGCACATCACGAGGCCGCCGTTCGCTCCTTCTTCAGCCGGCTGGAAGACAAGCTTGACGGTGCCATTGATCTCCGCCTCGCGGGCCTTGAGGAGCTTTGCCGCCCCCAGAAGCATGGCGGTGTGGCAATCGTGACCGCAGGCATGCATCCGGTTCGGGATCTCGCTCGCGAACGGAACACCCGATTCTTCCTGGATGGGGAGGGCATCCATGTCCGCCCGAAGAGCGACGCAAGGTCCGTTGCCATTCCCGAGCCGGCCGACGACACCGGTCTTCGCGATCGGGTACTCGTAGGGAATGCCGAGCTCCTCGAGCGTCTGGCGGACGAGGCGGCTCGTCTCTTCCTCCTCGAAGGCGATCTCAGGACGGGCGTGGAACTTTCGGCGGAGATCCCGGATCCAGTCGGCGATCTCCCGTGAAGCAGCCAATAGATTCCCGCTGACCATTCCTGTTGCTCCTCTCTTCGTCCGGCCATCTGTGACTCCCGCTTCCCGGGGCGTCCAGTCTCCCCGCCAGTCTAGTTCGCGAGGCAGTTCCCAGCGAACGAGCGTGATCGGGGCTTTCCGCGCGTGCCGCGCGCGTATGATTCTGTGCACCCCTTAACTCGCGTTCCGCGTGCGGCGGCGATGAATCCCTGCCGGAAGGACCGCGACATTCCGAAAGGGTCATTCGATGAACTCCTCTCTTGATTTTCTCGCCGGTGACGGCGCTGAACATATCGGCCCCTCGATTCCGTCCGGCAGCATGAAGCCGGCGGCAGGGGACCTCGATGTCCTCGATGCTTACTCGCAGGCGGTGATCGACGTTGTCGACAGCGTCTCTCCCGCGGTGATCAGCGTCCGCGGAGCGGCGAACACCCGCGGCGGCGCGGGCTCCGGCTTCCTGATTACGCCGGACGGTTTCGCCGTGACGAACAGCCATGTCGTCGATGGTCGCAGCGAGCTTCTGGCGGAAACCGCCGAGGGGGACCGGATCCCCGCACGAGTGGTCGGCGACGACCCGGCGACCGATCTCGCGCTGATCCGCCTTGTCGCGAGCGACCTGCCGTATTCCCGCCTCGGTGATTCGAACGCCCTGCGTGTCGGCCAGCTCGTCATTGCGATGGGGAGCCCGCTCGGTCTGCAGTCGACCGTCTCGACGGGCGTCGTCAGTGCGCTGCGGCGGAGCATGCGAGCGCAGGACGGGCGGCTGATCGAAGACATCATCCAGCACGCCGCGCCGATCAACCCCGGCAACTCCGGAGGGCCTCTTGTGGACTCCCGGAAGCGGGTCGTCGGCGTCAACACGGCGATCATCGCCATGGCGCAGGGGATCGGCTTTGCGGTTCCGTCGAATACCGCCGAGTGGGTGACCCGCGAGATCCTCTTGCACGGGCAGGTCCGCCGGCGGCAGCTCGGGATCTCGGCCGGAGTTGTCCCGCTCTCGCGATGGCAGATCCGGGAGCTGGACCTGCTTGGTGCGACCGGCGTTCAGGTTGTCCAGATCGCTCCGAACAGTCTCGCCCAGAAGGTCGGGCTGCAGACCGGGGACATCATCGTCGCCCTGCAGGACCGGGTCGTCGAAACGATCGACGACCTGCATCGGCTGCTGGTGCTGATTCCCCAGGGGACCGCCTACGAGCTGACGGTGATCCGGGACGATGCTCTGACGTCGGTGACGGTCCCGGCCGGGTAGGGTCCGATGTCCGCCAAAGCGAAAACCCGCCGTCCACGGAGCTGGCGGCGGGCGATCGCGGCCTTCGGTGGTGTCGGGAAGCAGGAGTTACTTGCGGCCGCTGGTCTGCTGGACTTCCTGGTGGAGCTTCTGCGCGGCGGTGAGCTTCTGGTACATCTGGCCTGGCTGGCAGAAGCCTTCGTAGCGGCCGAGAAGGTCGGCCCCCGGCGTCAGGACGATGGTGCAGGGGAGCGACTTCACTTCGAGGATCTCGCCGACCCGGGGCTCGGCGTCGACGTCGATGTGCACCGGCACGAAGTTCATGTTGATGTACTTGGCGAGCTGCGGATTGCCGAGCGTCTGGCTTTCGAGCTTCTTGCAGTAGGTGCACCAGTCGGCACCGAAGACGAGAAGCATCGGCTTATTCTGCTGGAGGGAGACCTTGTGGGCCGCCTGCAGATCGGCCTGCCAGGAGACCGGCGACTTTTCGGGGCCGCTTCCCCAGGTCGCCGCCGTCATCGCCACCAACCCTAATGTTACTGCCAAGCCGCCGAGGACCGCCTTCATTGCCCGACTCTCCCGTGAAGACCCCTGAGTCCGCGGTGCGGACCGGAAAACTCAATAGTCTTTTCGGCAGATTCGGTGCGGTGAGGCGCTTCGATTCGATCGGAACAAGTGGCGCGGAATGCTGCACGCGGCGAGGTTACCCCACAACTCCCATCTTTCCAAAGAGTCGACATTTCGCCCTGAACAGACCGGCTCCGGAAAAGAATCTGTGAATCGGCCAGCAAGGTTTTTCCCGGTCGAAGAGACAGGAAATACCCTGTCACGTCACTGTCTTGATGGTGTGAGCCGGGTCGCGGCAAGAAAAGGGCGAGCCGGTATCTATGTTGCTTTACGGTCTGAACGCGATGCGAGCGGGGTGTGCAGCGGTGCGCACAAGGCACTGGACGCCAAGCGAGCGGATACGTTGGTGGATGATCAATCAGGGTGGTTGATTCTGGATCATTGTTCCGTCGGGCGAGGTCGAGCGGCTCGCCCTCAAATTCAGTCCAGCGGGGCCTCGGCGAAGCTGTCGGGGGTCTGCAACCGCCACTTGGGCGGATATTCGGAAGGCGGTCCGTTGGGGGAGCCATCGACAGAAGTGAAGATCTTCATCGATGCGTTCATCGACTCGATCGACACGCTGCGCGTGCTTCTCGCGCTCGCGAAGAATCCGGGCCAGGATTGGACCGAGTCAGAGATGGCTCGGACGGTCGGATTCACGCCGGAGGTCACGTCCCGCGAGCTCGAGAAGATGGCTCGGCTCGGCTTTGCCAGCCAGCACGCGGGCGAGCGACCGACATTTCGTTATCATCCTCGGGCTGCCGAATTCGACCTGTTGATCAAGGAGCTCATTGAGCTCGACAATCACATGCCGGTCACGCTCATTCGGATGGTTTATTCCCGCCCCCCTTCGACTTCCGCCGCGCAGGCGTTTGCCGAGGCATTCCGCCTAAGGAAGCCGTAACATGGCGCTGGGCGTCTATGTGCTGTTCCTTCTGACGGCTCTCCTGTGCAGCGCTCTGCTGGCGCGCGGCTATGTCCAGTCGCGCCATCGGCTCCTCTTCTGGGCATCCATCTGCTTCTTCGCGCTCGCTGTCGAGAACATCGTTCTCATCACCGACCTGTACGTCATTGCGACGGTCGACCTGCGCTACGTGAGGCTGGCGATTCCACTGATGGGGCTGAGCGCATTGTTGTACGGCCTGTTGTGGGAGACGCGCTGACGGCGCGCAACTCGAGGGGGGGCAATGGAACTGTTTCTCAATGGGATGATTGCGGCGTTCAATCTCGTCGCCGCCGTGGTCTTCATGCGGTTCTGGCGTGATACCCATGACCGTCTTTTCCTGCTGTTCTCTCTCGCTTTCATCGCGTTCGGTCTCAGCCGGCTTCGCGGCTTCATCCCGTCTGGCAGCCCGTGGATGGTCTTTCCCCATATCGTCCGGTTCCTCGCCATCCTGACGATCCTGGCCGCAATCATCGACAAGAATTTTCAACAACGAAAAGCGTGACGCGGCCGCCTCAGTCCGGCCGCTCCCGGTCTCCCTCCGCAGAGAACCGCACCGCGAACCCTTCGGCCCCCGAATCCGAGAACTCAGAATGTCCGACAAGCCCGCGCTCGGCGAGACCCTCTTCCTCGACTCTCCGACGGACGGAACCGACGACTCTTCGTCAGACGTCTCTTCGTCAGACGTCACCGGGGCGAACGGGACCGGAACCATCGGGCTCGATGAACCCGGCCTGGGCGAAGGGAAATTCAACAACCGCCTGGGGCGGATCTTCTCCGCAATGGCCGCGTTCCGCGATGGGGACTTCACCGTCCGTCTCCCGATCGAGTGGGACGGCATGGAAGGCCGGATCGCGGAAGCCTTCAACCAGGCTGTCTCGCAGGAGGACCGGATCACTGCGGAGATTCAGCAACTGGCCGTCACCGTCGGTAAAGAGGGACGCCTGACGCAACGGCTGTCGCTCCCGCTCGCCGGCGGGGGGTGGGCCGTGCGGTCGCAGTCGATCAACACGCTCATTGACGACCTTGTCCGTCCGACGACGGAAGTCGCCCGAACAATCGGTGCGGTCGCCAAGGGAGACCTCGGACAGTCGATGGAGCTCGAGGTGGACGGCACCCCGCTTAAGGGGGAGTTCCTCCGTTCGGCCCGGCTGGTCAATACGATGATCGACCAGCTCACGGTGTTCACGTCGGAAGTGACGCGCGTCGCCCGCGAGGTCGGAACCGAAGGGAAGCTCGGCGGACAGGCCCAGGTGAAGGGGGTATCCGGGGTCTGGAAGGACCTGACCGAGTCGGTGAACCAGATGGCGGGGAACCTGACGGCGCAGGTTCGAAACATTGCTGATGTGACGATCGCCGTGGCGAACGGCGACCTCTCGAAGAAGATCACCGTCGACGTCCGCGGGGAGATCCTCCAGCTCAAGGAGGCGATCAACACGATGGTCGACCAGCTCCGGTCGTTCGCCTCGGAAGTGACCCGCGTGGCGCGCGAGGTGGGGACCGACGGCCGGCTCGGCGGACAGGCGGTGGTCCCCGGTGTCGCGGGGACCTGGAAGGACCTGACCGACTCCGTCAACGCGATGGCGTCGAACCTGACCGCACAGGTCCGGAACATCGCCGCGGTAACGACCGCCGTGGCCCGTGGCGACCTCTCGCGCAAGATCACCGTCGACGTGAAAGGGGAGATCCTCGAGCTGAAGGAGACCATCAACACGATGGTCGACCAGCTCAACGGCTTCGCGGCGGAAGTGACCCGTGTGGCGCGCGAAGTCGGGACGGAAGGAAAGCTCGGTGGTCAGGCGGAAGCCCCCGGCGTCGCCGGAACGTGGAAGGACCTGACCGACTCCGTGAATTCGATGGCCTCGAACCTCACCGGCCAGGTCCGAAACATCGCCGATGTGACGACGGCGGTCGCGCGGGGCGACCTCTCTCGCAAGATCACCGTCGACGTGAAGGGGGAAATCCTCGAGCTGAAGAACACCATCAACACGATGGTCGACCAGCTGAACGGCTTTGCCTCGGAAGTGACCCGCGTCGCCCGCGAGGTCGGCTCGGAAGGGAAGCTCGGCGGGCAGGCGCTCGTACCCGGCGTCGGGGGAACGTGGAAGGATTTGACAGACTCCGTGAACTCGATGGCCTCGAACCTGACCGGACAGGTTCGAAATATCGCTGACGTGACGACGGCGGTGGCCCGCGGAGACCTCTCGCGCAAGATTACCGTGGAAGTGAAGGGGGAGATTCTCGAGCTCAAGAACACGATGAACACGATGGTCGACCGCCTCAATGCGTTCGCCTCGGAAGTCTCCCGCGTCGCCCGCGAGGTCGGGACAGAAGGCAAGCTCGGCGGTCAGGCGGCGGTGGAAGGGGTCGCCGGGACGTGGAAGGACCTGACCGACAACGTCAACTCGATGGCGAACAACCTCACCGGGCAGGTGCGGAACATCGCCGACGTGACGACCGCCGTCGCCCGAGGGGACCTCTCCCGCAAGATCACCGTTGACGTGAAAGGGGAGATCCTCGAGCTGAAGAACACCGTCAACACGATGGTCGACCAGCTCAACGGTTTCGCGTCGGAAGTGTCGCGCGTCGCCCGCGAGGTCGGCCCCGAAGGAAAACTGGGGGGGCAGGCGGCGGTCCCCGGCGTGGCGGGAACGTGGAAGGACCTGACCGACAACGTGAACTCGATGGCCTCGAACCTCACGGGGCAGGTGCGAAACATTGCCGTCGTGGCGACCGCCGTGGCGAACGGCGACCTTTCGAAAAAGATCACCGTCGACGCCAAGGGAGAGATTCTCGAGCTGAAGCTGACCATCAACACGATGGTCGACCAGCTCAACTCGTTTGCCGGGGAAGTGACCCGCGTCGCCCGCGAAGTCGGAACCGACGGCAAGCTCGGTGGCCAGGCCCAGGTCCGAGGTGTGGCGGGGACCTGGAAGGACCTGACCGACAACGTGAACTCGATGGCCTCGAACCTGACGGGGCAGGTGCGAAACATCGCCGACGTGGCGACCGCCATCGCCAAGGGGGACCTGTCGAAGAAGATCACCGTCGACGTGAAGGGGGAAATCCTCGAGCTGAAGAACACTGTCAACACGATGGTCGACCAGCTCAACGCCTTCGCGTCCGAAGTGTCGCGCGTCGCCCGCGAGGTCGGGACCGAAGGAAAGCTCGGAGGCCAGGCCGAGGTGGAAGGGGTCGCCGGGACCTGGAAGGATCTGACTGACAACGTCAACTCGATGGCGTCGAACCTGACGGGGCAGGTGCGAAACATCGCCGACGTGACGACCGCCGTCGCCAGGGGAGACCTGTCGCGAAAGATCACCGTCGACGTACGTGGCGAAATCCTCGAGCTGAAGAACACGATCAACACGATGGTCGACCAGCTCAACGGATTCGCGTCGGAAGTCTCCCGCGTCGCCCGCGAGGTCGGGACCGAAGGGAAGCTCGGCGGTCAGGCCCAGGTGCTCGGCGTCGCCGGGACCTGGAAGGACCTGACGGACAACGTCAACTCGATGGCGTCGAAC
>JAEYWB010000019.1 GCA_023429275.1 Planctomycetota bacterium | reverse complement strand
GTTCATCATGAACAAGCTCCGCACGGACAGTGGCCTGGCGTACACTACACTCGGCCCGGCGCGGATGAGAACTTGAAAACCGGATGGAAGGCCGACTTCAGCGAAGAAGCCCTGGCGGAAGCGGGCAACTCGGACATCACCGCTCGCAACCTCACCAGCTGAAACCCTTTGAGGAGAACGGCTTCCGTCCTTCCGGCCAATCTCGATCTCCACGCTTCGGGCCCGGCCCCTTTGATACCGCTCCCCGCAACATCGCTATCTCCTCTTGAGTGCGAAATTCCTCCACGGAGTTGCATCGTTCCGAGGCCCCCGATATCTTGCTCCGCTTCCCATTTTCGGATCGCGGAGACGTTGTCGCCATTGGCCAGCGCTCTACCGGTCGAAGTGGTTTGGAATTCAGCACTTAGGCAATCTCCTCCTTGAGAGAGAGCCGGCGCGAAGGTCGGGGTCATGTCCACAGCGGTCAAGTTGAGCGTCTCGAAGCGGTCGGAGCAGGGAACCCGCGCCTGTCGGAACCTTCGCACCCAGGGGATCGTCCCCTGCAACGTGTACGGCCACGGCCAGGACCCGATTGCGGTCAAGGTCGAAGCGGACAAGGTCCGGCCGATCATCGTCTCGGGCGCCAAGGTCGTCGATCTCGACATCGACGGGGCGACCGATTCGGTCCTGATCCGCGATGTCCAGTGGGACACGTTTTCGAATCACGTTTATCACGTCGACTTTCAGCGGGTCGACGCGTCGCAGCGAGTCCTGGTCGAAGTTCCGATCCAGCTCCGCGGCACGGCTCCCGGCGTCGTCGCAGGTGGTCACCTCGAGCAGCCGCTCCACTCGCTCGAAGTCGAGTGCCCGGCCCTCGAAGTGCCGGACCACATCGTCATCAAGTTTTCCGCCCTCGAGCTCGGCCAGATCCTGCACGTTCGCGATCTCGTCGACCTGCCGCCGGGCGTGGTTGTTCAGAATCCGGGCGACCTGGTTGTCGTTCACGTCGCGAAGCCGAAGTCGGAAGCCGAGCTGGCTGCGGCCGAAGGCGCTGCCGGCACCGCCGAGCCGGAACTTATCCGCAAGGGCAAGGAAGACGAGGCAGCCGAGGAGAAGAAGTAAGCCGCAGCGAAGGAGTCCCTGCCTGGCCCCGGTGGTCCTATGAAAGTCGTTGCTGGACTTGGGAACCCCGGGAAAAAGTACACGGGAACGCGGCACAATATTGGATTTGTGGTGGCGGAGGCCTGTGCGAAGTCGGCCGGTGACGCCGAGTGGCGGAAGCGGTTTGACAGCCAGTGCTCCGAGGTGCGGATCGGCAATGAGTCAGTCCTGCTGGTCTGCCCGCAAACGTTTATGAACCTCAGCGGCGCTGCAATCCGCCTGATCCTGGGGTTCTACAAGCTGTCGCCGCAAGACCTCCTCGTGGTCTGCGACGACATGAACCTTCCGACGGGAAAGCTTCGCCTGAAGGGGGAGGGGACCGCGGGAGGCCAGAAGGGATTGCAGAACACGATTGATCAGCTGGGGACGACGAAGTTCGCCCGGCTGAGATTTGGAGTTGGCCGTCCTCCTGAATTCATGGACCCGTCGGACTATGTCCTGGGCCGGTTCGGGAAGGACGAGACAGAAGAAGTGGAATCGGCAGTGGGCCGAGCGGCGGAGGCTGTTCGGCTCTGGGTGGAGCAAGGGGTGACCGCCGCGATGAATCGCGTCAACGCGGCACCGGAAAGCTCCACCTGATCCAGGCTGCCGGCCGGTTCGCCTCGGTGGCGAAACGGCGATCGAACACCGGTTCTTCCCGGACCTGATCCGTGAAGGCCGGAGCACCCTTTGCCCGACAGCGATTGAGGGAGAGGCCCCTTGGCTCTGAAGTCGTACGAATGCATGTTCCTGGTCGACAGCGGCCGCTTTGCGGTCGATGCCCGGGGAACCGAAGACGCAATCGGTGAGATTCTCAACCGGTGCGGCGCCGATGTCATCCTGAAGATGCCTTGGCAGGAAGGGAAGCTGGCTTACGCGGTCGACGGCCACAAGAAGGGGCTGCACTACCTCGTCCTGTTCAAGATGGACGGCGGCCAGGTCCCCGAGTTCGACCGGCTCTGCAAGCTCAGCGATGTCGTCATCCGCCAGCTGCTCCTGCAGCACCCGCCGCAGATCTTCGACGCGATGGTCGAAGCCTGCCGCGAACACCACGCGGGTGGAACTCCGGCTGCCGACGCTCCGGCGGTGTTCTAGCACCACCAGATGGTATCTGGCGGGAACAGGTGTTATTCTGTTCACCGGGCCAGTCCGGATCGGTCCGGCGGCCATGTGGTTCACCCCCGGATGCAATGACCTGGAGGAGCGGCGATGGCGAGTTTTAACAAGGTGATCCTCGTCGGTAACCTGACGCGCGATCCTGAAGTGAAGTACACGACAGGCGGCACGGCCGTCGCCGAGGTCGGGCTCGCGGTCAACCGGACCTGGTTTGACCAGAAGTCCAACGAGAAGAAGGAAGAGACGACGTTCGTCGACGTCACCCTCTGGGGGCGGCAGGCGGAAGTCGCAGGAGAATACCTGTCGAAAGGCCGGAGCGTCCTGATTGAAGGGCGGCTGCAGCTCGACAGCTGGAACGACAAGGAGACCGGCCAGAAGCGGTCGAAGCTCCGGGTCGTCGGTGAACAGATGCAGATGCTCGGGGGTCGCGAAGGCGGCTCGGGCGGTGGTGGTGGACGAGAGAGTGGCGGATTCCGGGGCAATGCCGGTGGCGGTTCCCGCCAGGCGGCTCCCGCTTCGCAGAATGATTATTCGTCGGACGATCACGGCGGTTCGCCGAACGACGAAGTCCCGTTTTAGGTAGTCATCAGTTTTCAGTTATCAGTTTTCAGTCAGAGAGCCAGCCAGCAGCCTTCGGGTTGAGAACTGACGACTGAAGACTCCTGACTCAGGATCAATTCCATGCCTTTGAAGCGAAAAGAACGCGTCCGGTCGATCGATCGCCGTGGCGGCGTCGAGCTCATGCTGACGGAGTCGCTCGAGAATATCGGCAACCAGGGAGAGATCGTCCGCGTGAAGCCCGGCTTCGCCCGGAACTACCTTCTGCCGATGGGGCTCGCGACTGTCGCGACCGAAGCCAACAAGAAGATGGTGGAAAGCCACCGCAAGCGGCAGGACGAAGTCGCCCAGAAGAAGCTCGGCGAGCTCCGGGACATCGCCAGGAAGCTCAAGGATTACAGTGTCACGATGGAGGCGAACGCGACCGAAGAGGGCCACCTCTACGGCTCGATCGTCGGCGTCGACATCAGCAAGTCGCTGGTGACCGCCGGTTACCCGGTGCAGCCCGATCACATCAGGCTGGAAGGCCCGCTCAAGGAACTCGGAATGTACACCGTCAAGGTGCAGTTCCATCCCGAGATCGAGACCGAGGTCAAGGTGTGGGTCGTCCCGACCGCCAGCTCGATCAAGTAGTCGGTGTCGATTCAAGGTTACTTGTTCGGTTTCGCGTGAATTGTTACAGTTCGCGGTTCGCCCTCGGCTTTCCGGGGGACCGGTGTTGACAGCGATTGGCTGTCAGCCCGGCGTTTGAAGAAATCCAGGTGTTTCCATGAAGGTCCGGTCCAGCGTCAAACGGATTTGCGAAGGGTGCAAGATCGTCCGCCGCAAGGGTCGGACCTACGTGATCTGCGCCTCGAACCCCCGCCACAAGCAGCGGCAGGGGTAGTTTTCGGTCATCAGTCGTCAGTTTTCAGTCCATACAGCAGAGGAGCGGGGGTCGCGGTCGCAGGTGTCTCGAACCGAGAACTGACGACTGAGAACTTCCCGACTCGCCAGAGGCCTTTCATGCCGCGTGTTCTCGGTGTCGACATCCCGAACGACAAGCCGACCTACATCGCCCTGCAGTATCTGCACGGTGTCGGCCAGCATCGGGCGATTGAAATCTGTCGTAACCTGGGCCTCGATCTTCAGCGCCGCGCCCGCGAGCTGAGCGAAGACGACATCCAGAAGATCAACAGCACCCTCGACAACGACTATACCGTCGAAGGTCAGCTTCGCCGCCAGGTGCAGGAGAATATCGGCCGGCTGCGAAACATCGGCAGCTACCGGGGTCTTCGGCACCGCCGCAGCCTTCCGTGCCGCGGCCAGCGGACCCGGACGAACGCCCGGACCCGCAAGGGGATCAAGAAGACCGTCGCCGGGAAGAAGGGCGTCAAGGACGCTCGTCACTAAGTCGTGACGCCGGCGACGGCGCAATTGAGACAGTGTTGGTGCAGGCAGCGTCAGATATCGTGTTTCGATTCCGCCAGGGCGGATAGTTTCGGGAGCAGTTCGTGAACAAGCCGGTCAAGTCGGGTGGATCCTCTTCGGGCTCTTCTGGCAAGAAGAAGATCCGCAAGAACGTCACCCGCGCCATCGCGTTCGTGAAGGCGACGTTCAACAACACGATCGTCACCATTACGGACGTCAACGGCGACGTCCTCTGCTGGGCCTCGGCCGGAACCTCCGGTTTCAAGGGTTCCCGCAAGAGCACGCCCTTCGCCGCCCAGCGGGCCGCGGAGACGTGTGCCGACAAGGCTCGCAAGTTCGGCGTGAAGGAAATGGAAGTCCGTGTCCGTGGTCCCGGGTCGGGCCGCGAGAGCGCCATCACCGGCCTCCAGTTCGGGGGTGTGACGGTCAAGAGCATCGAAGACATCACCCCGCTTCCGCACAACGGTTGCCGCCCGCGCAAGAAGCGCCGCGTCTGATATTGCTGCGGTACGGGTGGGACTGACATTTTCTTCGGCGAAGGCCGACTGCTCCGGGGGGCGGAGAGTCGGTGGGCCGGATGAAGGGGGATGGCGAGTATGAGAATTCGGTGGCGGAACCTGGAGCTTCCCAGCCGTGTGATTCCCGACAAGGGAACCATGACGGGAACGTATGGCCTGTTTGTGATCGAGCCGTTTGAGCGTGGCTTCGGCCACACGCTCGCCAACAGCCTCCGCCGGATCCTCCTGTCGAGCCTCGAGGGGAGCGCGATCACCCGCGCCAAGATTCACGGCGTCCAGCACGAGTTCAGCACGATTCCGGGCGTCGTTGAAGACGTCACCGAGATCTGCCTCAACCTCAAGTCGCTCGTCGTCAAGAACCACGGCACGACCACCAAGACGATCCGGATCGACCGCCACGAGCGCGGTGTCGTGACCGGCGCCGACGTGATCACCGATGACCAGATCGAGATCGTCAACAAGGACCTCGTCATCGCCACGATGACCGACGACGTCCCGCTCCAGATGGAGCTGACGGTCGAGAACGGCCGCGGCTACCTGCCGGCGCTTGAAACCCACGAGAAGATGCCCGAGCTCGGATCGATCCCGCTCGACGCCGCCTTCTCGCCGGTGACCCGCGTCCGTTACCGCGTGGAAGACACCCGCGTCGGTCAGCGGACGAACTACGACAAGCTGACCCTCGAGATCTGGACGAACGGCACGGTCAAGCCGGACATGGCCCTCGTCGAAGCGGCCAAGATCCTCCGCAAGCACCTCAACCCGTTCATCAACTACCGCGAGCCGGGTCCCGAGCTTCCGCCGGAAGCCGGCCTCAAGGGGATGCTCCAAACGACCGGGTACGCCCCGATCGACCTCGAGCTCGAAGAGAAGCTGTCGATGTCCCTGGCCGAGCTCAATCTCTCGGTCCGGGCCACGAACTGCCTCGAATCCGAAGGGATCACGAGCGTTCGCGATCTCTGCCAGAAGACCGAAGACCAGCTGTTGCAGGTCCGGAACTTCGGCGAAACGACACTGCAGGAAGTCCGGGAGCGGTTGACTTCGATCGGCCTGCGGCTCGGCATGCGGGTTCCGTCCCACTCGGGCCGATAACCTGTCCGTAGACATCCAACCAGCGGTGTGCTTCCCTGGAAGCCACCGCCAGCAAGGTCAGAGCGATGCGACACAGAATGCGAGGACGGCGGCTGGGACGAGATGTCCAGCATCGTCGCGCCCTGTTCCAGAACATGGCGTGCGCCCTCATCAAGACGACGGCGGCCAAAGCGGACGAGGCGGGAGCTGCCAAGGTCCCCGGCCGGATCGTGACGACCCTGCCGAAGGCCAAGGAAATCCGGCCGTACGTCGAAAAGCTCATCACGCTGGCGAAGAAGGCGATCCCGCACGCCGAGAAGGCGGCTCCGTTCGCCACCGAGGCGCAGCGGCGGACGCCCGAGTACAAGAAGTGGCAGGAATCTGACCAGTGGCAGAAGTGGAGCCAGGCCATCGCTCCCGCGGTGGCTTATCGCCGTCAGGCGATGGCCCTGCTTCGCGACAAGGAAGCGGTCAAGATCCTGTTTGATGACCTCGGTCCCCGGTTCCGCGATCGCGCCGGTGGCTACACGCGCGTGGTCCGTCTTGCATTCCGCCGCGTTGGCGACGGTGGCGAGCAGGCCATGATCGAGTTTGTGGGTGGGGAGAAGGACCGGAAGAAGAAGAGCGCCGCTCCGGTCGTCGAGCCTGCCAAGGGTGAAGCTCAGAGCTAAAGTGGCTCTGAAGATGAGTCAGAAAGCTCGACGTCGCACGGCGTCGGGCTTTTTTTATGTCGCGTGGTCACCGCGCGGAGATGCGGTTCATACAATGGACTGTTTCACGGCGACGCTCCAGTGGAGTGCGGTTCGAGAGTCGCCGAGCTGACGCTCGCTGGAACCGCGCTCCGCTGGCCCGTCGCGGCGAAGCGGTCTTCTGTGGAGGTTTCTGTGTCCGATCCTGCTCCCGACAAATCCTCCGCTGTCGACCTGCCGCGAATTGAGCGGGCTGTCCGCGAGATTCTGGCTGCCGTCGGGGAGAACCCCGACCGCGAAGGGCTGCTCGAAACTCCCGCCCGTGTCGGCCGGATGTACGCGGAACTTTTCGCCGGGTTGCACCTCGATCCGTCGCGGCATCTCAAGCGAGTCTTCGCCGAGGAGTACGACGAGCTCGTCCTCGTGCGGGACATCTCGTTCAACAGCATGTGCGAGCATCACCTGCTGCCGTTCATCGGGAAGGCGCACCTCGGGTATCTGCCGCGCGGGAAGGTCGTGGGGCTCAGCAAGCTCGCCCGGATCGTTGACGAGATCTCCCGGCGTCCGCAGGTCCAGGAGCGGATGACGCACAACATCGCCGACCTCATGAACGACGAGCTGAATGCCAAGGGGGTCATTGTCGTCCTCGAGGCGGAGCACTCGTGCATGACGATCCGCGGCATCCGCAAGCCGGGCGCGCTGACGATCACGAGTGCGGTCCGCGGGCTCTTCAAAACGAACCCGTCGAGCCGGGCGGAAGTCATGTCGCTCATCAACCGACCGGGATGATCCGCCGCCGATGATCCCGCAGTTTGCTCTCAGCCTCGTTTGCGGCCTCAGCCTGACGTGGTGCCTGATGCCCCGCCGTCAGGTGACGTCGGGCTATTTCCGCATCCAGAACCTGCTGGCCCTCGGCATGTCGGTGCTGCTGTTCCTCACGGCGCAGCAGCTCTTCGAAGAGGGGATGCCCGGCCGGCGGGTTGCCCTCACACCGTTTCGCGCCCTGGCCGCCGCCGCGGGCGTCGTCAGCTTCGTGAGCTCGGTCCTGTGGACGCTCGAACGCCGCAGAGCGGGCGAGATCGGCGGATCTGTTCTTCTCCTCCTCTCCGGCGCCATGCTGATCGGACTTGCGCCGCCGGGCGAAGGCTTCGTCCGCCCGATCTGGACCGTCGGTTCCCTCGCGGGGGCGTGGCTGCTCGGCGGAAGCATGGCAGCGATGCTGCTCGGCCACTGGTATCTCACCGCCCGCGGCATGCCTCTTGCGCCGCTGATCCGGCTCAATGGCATGTTCCTCGCGGCGGTCCTCGTTCGTGGAGTACTGGCCATCGCCTTTGCGGCGACGGGGCCGGCCACCGACTGGTCCGCCCATGGGGTCTGGCTTCTCCTCCGGTGGGGGGCGGGGATCCTCGGGCCCCTCGTGATGGCGGTCCTGGTCTTTCGGATTCTCCGCTACCGCAACACGCAGTCGGCGACGGGGGTGCTGTTCGCCGCCGTGATCCTCGTCTTTATGGGGGAGATGGCTGCGGAACTCCTCGCACGCGACCGCCACTGGCCGGCCTGATGGCCCGACCCTTTGAAGGTGGCAAGCCGCAGTATTTGCTGAGGTTTGGCCTGATCGTGTCTCTTTCGGCCCAAAGGGCCATCAGTTCGTCCAGCCAGGCCCATCGGGCCCATCGGGCCTGGAGCCTGTCGAGATCCATGCCGAGC
>JAEYWB010000821.1 GCA_023429275.1 Planctomycetota bacterium | reverse complement strand
GGTCCTGTTCGACTACGATGGGACGAACGGCCGGCTCGCCCCGCGGCAGACGATCTCGACGCTCCCGGAGGGATTCGCGGGGAGCAACTTCTGTTCGGAGATCCTCGTCTCGGCAGACGGCCGGTTCGTCTACGCCGGAAACCGCTTGCACGACAGCATCGGGATCTTCGCGGTCGGCGCCGGCGGCGAACTGACGCACGTGACGGACGAATGGACGCGCGGCAACTATCCCCGGAGCTTTTCGTTCGATCCGACAGGCCGGTTCCTCTACTGCTGCAACCAGCGGGGAGACAACGTCGCCGTCTTTGAAGTCTCGCAGGAGAAGGGGACGCTCCGGTTCACGGGGCAGTACGTCCCTGTCGGCAATCCGTCCCACATCGTGTTCGTGGACCTGGTCCGGAAGGCCTGAACAGGCGAATTCGGCGTGAATCACAGGCTCCGCTCAAGGGAATGGCTCGGTGGCGGAGGAGCCGTCGGGAGGGGACGTCCCCTTCCCGAGGCCGGGTTGGCTGGCTGTTTCACGAAAGAGTCCGGCCACCGCCACTCCAGGCGAGACGGGCACCACCAGCCAATGCGACAGCTCGCATCGCCGTAAGTGGCTTCCACGACAATTGTTACACGATCGTGGAGCTTCCCGTTGCCCGAATTCGCAAAAATGGATTAGAAGACCCGATGCAGCGTCACCGTGGGGTGGGTGACTCTGTCCGGCTTCCGGCTGACTTCGTGCGACCCCGCGGAAAGGATTCCGCCCGATGGCAACGGCCATTTCCGTTCTCAGTGATCTCGTCGGCGGCCGCATTGTCGGTCCGGCCGACCTCTTGATCTCGGACGTCGCCCCCCTCGCCAAGGCGACCGCCGAACAGATGACGTACCTCGAAGACTCCAGGAAGATCGGCCGGCTCAAGAGCTGCCAGGCCGGCGCTGTCCTCGTGGCCGAGGCGAGCGTCGAAGCGGCCCGCACGGCGACCGCCGCGGCGCTTGTCGTGGTGCCGGACCCGCAGGCCGCCTTCATCCGGATCATGACCCACTTCCGCCCGCTTCGGCCGCGGGCTTCGATCGGCATCGACCACCGTGCCGTCATCGCCCCCTCCGCCCGGATCGGCGAGGGAAGCAATGTCTGGCCGGGAGCGACGATCTCCGACGGCGTCGTCCTCGGGAAGAACTGCGACGTCCATCCCGGCGTCGTGATCGGCCCCGGATGCCGGATCGGCGACGACGTCGTCCTCCATCCGAACTGCGTTCTCTACGCCGACATCACCCTCGGCAACCGGGTCATCATCCACGCGAACGCCGTGATCGGCGCCGACGGGTTCGGATACCGGATGGAACGCGGGGCGTTCGTCCGCATTCCGCACACCGGCACCGTCGTCGTTCAGGATGATGTCGAGATCGGCGCGTGCGCGACGATCGACCGGGCCATGGTCGGGGCGACCGTCATCGGCCAGGGGACGAAAATCGACAACCTCGTGATGATCGCCCACAACTGCGAGATCGGGCGGCACAACGCCTTCGCGTCGCAGGTCGGGTTTGCCGGTTCGTGCAAGACCGGCGACTACGTCCGCTGCGGCGGCCAGACCGGCGTCGCTGACCACATCACGATCGGCAGCCAGGCCGCTCTCGGCGGTGGATCGGGGGTCATGGGAGACGTCCCCGAAAAGGCGACGTACTACGGCTTTCCCGCCGGCCCCGACATGGAGCAGATCCGCCTGCACCTCGCCTACCGGAAACTTCCCGACCTCCGCGACCAGGTCAAAGACCTCGAGAAGACGGTCCGCGCCCTCCAGAAGCAGCTCACCGACCTCGTCCCTCCTGCGCGCGAAGCCGCCTGACGACTTCCCCAAAGCCTCCAGCCCACAGCCCACAGCCTGCGGCCCGAAAATGTCCGACCTTCGAAACATCATTCCGATCCGCCCCGGACAGGGGGAAAGCGTCGGTCTGCTCGCAGGCTGGGGGACGTTCCCGGTCACTTTCGCTCACGCCGCCAAGGCGCAGGGCTACAAGGTCCGCTGTTACGCCCTCGAGGGAATGGCGTCGGAAGAGCTGGCGACGATCTGCGACGACATCGTTTACGGCGGAGTCGCCAAGCTCGGGAAGGCGATCCGGTACTTCCGGCGGGGCCAGATCAAACGCGCCGTGATGGCGGGGAAGGTCGAGAAGCGGGTCATGTTCGATCCGTTCAAGATCTTCAAGTATCTGCCCGACTGGCGGGCACTCAACATGTGGTACCGCTACGCGTTCGAGAACCGGAAGGACGACACGATCCTCCTGGCGATCATCCGCGAGTTCGAGCGGGACAGGATCATTTTCGAATCGGCCCTCAATTTTTGCCCGGAGCTGCTCGTGAGACACGGATTCCTCACCAAGCGTCAGCCGACCGCCGCCCAGTGGAAAGACATCCGTTTCGGATTCGAGATGGCCAAGGAGATGGGCCGGCTCGACATCGGCCAGACGGTCGTGGTCAACGAGACCGCCGTGATCGCCGTCGAGGCGATCGAAGGGACCGACGAGTGCATCCGCCGCTCAGGCACTCTCTGCAAGCGCGGCGGACAGACGGTCGTCAAGGTCGCCAAGCCGAACCAGGACATGCGGTTCGACGTTCCGGCGGTGGGAGTCCAGACGCTCCAGTCGATGCGTGAGGCGGGTGCCCGCGTCCTGGCGATCGAAGCGGGGATGACGATCCTTCTCGACGAGCCGGCGGTCGTCGCGCTCGCCGACAAGCTGGGGATCGTGATCGTCGCCGTGAAGTCGGAAGAGCTGCAGCTGCGCGTCGCGGCCTGAAGATTCCTCCCGGCCCGGATCAGCTCAGTCGCACGGCGTTCCGGGCCGAACGAGTTTCAGGCTTGAGATGACTCCACCCGGCTGGCGAGCGTGGGCAACGTTTGTCGGGCCTGGAAGGCCGAGCCACGCAGCATTGGCCCGCGTCGCCGCCCGGACTGGTCGAGCCGGCATCGATCGGGCCGTCTCGTCGATGGCTTCTCTGCATTCCGCTGCCGAGATTCGCTTATCCTGCGGAGATGCGTCTCCCCGTCGAACTCCTCCAACGCTGCTGGTTCCTCGCCGGCCCGACCGCGAGCGGGAAGACCGACGTCGCAATCGAACTCGCGCGACAGATCGGGGAGGGCGCCGAAGTGATCGCGATGGACTCGATGACCCTCTACCGCGAGATGGACATCGGGACCGCGAAGCCGACCGCCGAGGAACGTGCCGCCGTCCCCCACCACCTGCTCGACATCGCCGATCCGGCCGACGACTTCTCCGTCGCCGAGTACCTGGCGGCCGTTCAACCGGTCGTAACGGGGATCCTGGAGCGGGGCCGCGTTCCCCTCTTCGTCGGCGGAACCGGTCTTTATCTGCGGTCCTTGCTGCGCGGTGTCTTCGAAGGCCCTGAAGCGGACTGGGCGTTTCGTCGGCAGCTCGAGGCGGAGCTCGCTTCGTCCCCCTCCTCGACCCCGGTCG
>JAEYWB010000801.1 GCA_023429275.1 Planctomycetota bacterium | reverse complement strand
GCCCGAGAGCAAGGTCACGACCTGGAAGGATCTCAACCCCGCCTGGCCCGACAAGGCGATCAAGCTGTTCGGCCCCGACACCGCCTCCGGCACGTTCGAGTACTTCACCGAAGCGGTCGTCGGCAGGAAGCTGGCGAGCCGAACGGACTACACGCAGAACACGGATGACAAGTTCCTCGTCACCGGCGTCTCGAACGACGAACACGCCCTCGGCTACTTCGGGTTCATCTACTTCGAGGAAAACAAGGACGCGCTGACCGCCATCGGGATCAGCCCGGAAGAGGGGAAGCCTTCACTGGTGCCGAGCTTCGCGAACATCGAAGATGGGACGTACGCTCCGCTGTCGAGACCGGTCTTCATGTACGTCAACAGGAAGATCATCGCCCGCGCGGACGTGAAGGCGTTCCTTGATTTCTACCTTTCCGACGAAGGACAGGTGATCGTGGCAACGAAGTCGGTCAAACTGCCCGCGGACAAGCTGGCCAAGACCCGCGAAGCTCTCGCGGCTGGTCTGAAGTAGTCGATCGCCCGTCTCGACGAGGGACGGGAAGCCGCCCTTGTTTGCCGCCGAGATCCGGAGTTCGTCTTGTCTTCCGTTCCCCCTCCCTCCGCACCGCCTCCCGCGTCGCCGGTCCCTGCCCCGGCCGCGGGGGCCGCGTCGTTGCAGCGGCGGTTCACCTGGCGGCGACTGGTCGAGCGGGTCATTCACACGCTCCTGTTCCTGTGCGCCTTCCTGTGTATCGTGACGACGATCGGCATCACGTACGTCCTCCTCTCGGAGACCGTGATCCCGAACTTCACGGCGGCCGCACCCGAGGAGAAGTACGGCTACTCCGAGCGGTCCTTCTTCCAGGAGGTCTCTCCGCGCGAGTTCTTCACCGGGACCCGCTGGACTCCGCAGTTCCTCGATAAGGCGTTTGGCGTCCTGCCGCTCGTCGGGGGG
Source organism: Planctomycetota bacterium (assembly GCA_023429275.1). GTDB lineage: Bacteria > Planctomycetota > Planctomycetia > Planctomycetales > Planctomycetaceae > Planctomyces_A. The sequence continues at coordinate 10,432 of JAEYWB010000801.1, read as the reverse complement.
ACGGTCCTCGTGGCGGCGATCGCGGCTCTGATCGGACTGCCGCTGGGGATCCTCTCGGCGGTCTACCTTAGCGAGTATGCCGACCGGCGGACCCGCTCGATCATCAAGCCGGTCCTCGAACTCCTCGCGGGCGTGCCGACGGTCGTCTACGGCTACTTCGCCCTCGTGATCATCACCCCCTGGTTCATCCAGCCGATCTGCCGGCTGCTGGGGCTGGATGTCGATTCCTACAACGCCCTCAGCGGGGGGATCGTTGTCGGCATCATGGTCATGCCGATGGTCTGCTCGCTCAGTGAAGACGCCCTCCAGGCCGTGCCCCGGTCCCTGCGTGAGGCGGGCTACGCCCTCGGTTCGACCAAGTACGACATCTCGGCCCGGGTCGTTCTTCCTGCGGCGTTCTCCGGCATCGTCGCCTCGTTCCTCCTGGCGATGGCCCGCGCGGTCGGAGAGACGATGGCGGTCGCGATCGCCTGCGGGAACACTCCTCAGCTCACCCTGAATCCGCTTCGAAGCATCCAGACCATGACGAGCTACATCGTCGCCATCAGCACCGGTGATGCCCCCGCCGGCACCATCGAGTACAAGAGCCTCTACGCCGTCGGACTCTGCCTCTTCCTGATGACGTTCGTCATGAACATCATCTCCGACTGGGTGATGCGGCGGTACCGGGAGGTCTACCATTGACTAGCTCGAAGGAGACCTCCGCCGACGCTCCGAGTCTCACGGGGAGCGGTCGCCGTCGCAAGGGGGTGTGGTTCACGGTCGCCTGCTGGGTCGCCACCTGGTCCAGCGTGGCGATCCTGTCGTTCCTCCTCCTGGCGATCCTGGTCCAGGCGTGGGGCTGGTTCGACTGGCAGTTCCTGACCAGTCACGACAGCGCGACCGCGGAGAAGGCGGGAGTCCTCAGCGCCCTGTGGGGGAGCTTCTGGACGATCCTGCTGACGATTCTGTTCGCCGTTCCGATCGGGATCGGCGCGGCGGTCTACCTGCAGGAGTACGCCTCCGACACCTGGATGACCCGGCTGATCCGGATCAACATCGCGAACCTCGCCGGCGTCCCGTCAATCGTCTACGGCATTCTCGGACTGACCGTATTCGTCCGGATGTTCGGTATCTTCTCCCGGGAGGGCTGGATCGCCGCAAAGACCGGACACCAGGTGCTGGGGATCTCGATCCTCGGGTTCGACATCCCCCTCCCCTTCGGCGAAAGCGTCCTGGCGGGAGCCCTGACGATGAGCCTCCTCATCCTTCCGATGATCATCGTCGCCTCGCAGGAGGCGCTGAAGGCGGTCCCCTCCTCGATCCGGCACGCCTCCTACGCACTCGGGGCGAGCCAGTGGCAGACGATCTGGAACCAGGTCCTGCCGGCGTCCCTCCCGGGGATCCTGACCGGGATTATCCTGGCGGTCTCGAGGGCGGTCGGCGAGACGGCGCCGCTGATTCTCGTCGGGGCCGCGGCCTACGTCCCGTTCGCCCCCGCCAGTATCGAAAGCCCGGCCGACATCGTCCGCGATCCGGGCCGGCTGGCGGAAGTTCCGTTTTCCAAGTTCACCGTGCTGCCGATCCAGATCTTCGTCTGGGTCCGTGAGACCGGTCTCAAGTTTCCCCATGTGGCGGCGGCCGGTATCGTCGTCCTGATGGTGGGACTGTTGCTGCTCAACGGTATCGCCATCCTGATCCGAAATCGGTTCCAGAAACATGCCCGCTGGTAGTTCTTCGGCGCATCATCCCCCAGCCCGCCCCATGTCGCATTCATTTCAGAACCTGCTGAAGGACCGTAAGGACGGCGGCGGAGAGGGAACCGCCGCCAGCCCTGCCGGCAGCGCCGCGGAGGATCCGAACCGCGCCGTGAAGATCGAGGCGCGAAACCTCGACTTCTTCTACGGCGAAAGTCAGGCCCTCCACGGGATTACCGTCAAGATCCCCGAGCGGTCGGTCACGGCGCTGATCGGTCCGTCGGGCTGCGGAAAGAGCACATTCCTCCGGACGCTCAACCGGATGAATGACATCATCGACGGGACGCGGCACACCGGCGAGATCCTGCTGGAAGGGGTCAACATCCACGCCCCGGAGATCGACGTCGTCGCTCTCCGCAAGCGGGTCGGGATGGTCTTCCAGAAGTCGACCCCTTTCCCGAAGTCGATCTTCGACAATATTGCCTACGGTCCCCGGATCGCCGGCCAGAGGGATCGCAAGAAGCTGGCGGAGATCGTCGAGACCTCTTTGAAGCGTGCCGCCCTCTGGGGCGAGGTCAGCAACCGGCTCAATGACTCGGCAATGGCGCTCTCGGGGGGGCAGCAGCAGCGGCTCTGCATCGCCCGGGCCCTCGCGACCAATCCCGTCGTCCTCCTGATGGACGAACCCGCCTCGGCCCTCGACCCCCCCTCGACGGCGCGGATCGAAGACCTGATCTTCGAGCTCAAACGGAACTACACGATCGTCATCGTGACTCACAACATGCAGCAGGCGGCCCGCGTCAGCGATATGACCGCCTTCTTCTACCAGGGCCGGCTTGTCGAAATGGGGGACACCCGCCGCCTGTTCACGAACCCCAAGGACAAGCAGACCGAAGACTACATTACGGGACGGTTCGGCTGACCCGGTCCTCCCGTGATCGGGGAGAGTATTCGGGGCGGACCGTCGCAAGTTTGAACACGCCGGGGAGTCGACCGGCCTGACGGTCAAGCAGGAGTGCGCTATCCTGCAACACTCGTCTTTGCCAACCGTTAATCGTGCATTCACAATCGATTGTTAAGGTCCCCTCGATTTCAGGGACCGAGCGCCGGCGAGTGCCGGTTCGGAGTGCCTGAATGTCCGCCCACCTTCAAACCGACCTCGAAACCCTGCACAAGGACCTGCTGTCCATGTGCGCCCGTGTCGAGGACATGATCCACCGGGCGGTGGCTCAACTGTCCCGGCCCGTGATCGCCGAAGCTCGAGAGCTCACGGCGCAGGACACCGACATCGACCGGTGGGATGTCCGGATCGAGGACAACTGCCTCAAGCTGCTGGCCCTCCACCAGCCTGTGGCGATCGACCTCCGCCGGATAGCGGCGGTGCTGAAGATCTCGGGGGAACTCGAGCGCGTGGCGGACCTCGCGGTCAACATCGCCGAGCGGGCGATCGGACTCCTCGACACCCCCGAGGTGCAGGTCCCTGACGCCCTGGTGGATATGGCCGCCCAGGCGGTCGACATGCTCCACCGGAGCATCGATGCCTATGTCGAACTCAACAACAACCTGGCCCGCCAGGTCTGCACCGAGGACGACATCGTCGACGAGATGAACACGCGGCTCATCGCCGCGCTGATCGAGCAGATGCACAAGCATCCCGAGCGGCTCGACGCACTCCTGCACCTGTTCTCCGCCGTGAGACAGGTGGAGCGGGTCGCGGACCATGCGACGAACATTGCGGAAGACGTGGTCTACCTCGTCGAGGGGAAGATCATCCGGCACTGGAAGAAACTCGAACGAACCGAATCTTCGGGACCATGAGCAAACCCCGCATCCTTGTCGTCGACGATGAACAGTCGATCGTCGACGTCCTCGTCTACAACCTCGCGAAGGAGAACTTCGACGTCACGACGGCGACCGATGGTCGCGAAGCGGTCCAGAAATGCCAGACGCTCATCCCGGACCTCGTCATTCTTGACCTGATGCTCCCCGGCCTCGACGGCCTCCAGATCTGCCGCCGTCTTCGCAGCGACCCCCGGACGAAGGAAGTCCGCGTCCTGATGCTCACCGCCAAGGGGGACGAGACCGACGAAATCGTCGGCTTCAACATGGGGGCCGATGACTACGTCGCCAAGCCGTTCCGCGTGAAGCCGCTGATCGAGCGGGTGAAGGCCCTGTTGCGGCGGAAGGGGTCGGACGAGCCGGCGGAAGTCCTCGTCGTCGACAACGTCGAGATCGACAAGACCAACCACGTCGTCCGGATCGATGGCTCGGAGCTGATGCTCACCCCGACCGAGTTCCGCCTCCTCTGGACGCTCGCCCGGCAGCCCGGCCGGACGTTCAACCGGAACGAACTCCTGGACTGCTGCCGCGGCGAGGACGCGAACTCGATGGAGCGGACCATCGACGTCCACATCCGCGCTCTCCGCAAGAAGCTTGACGGGCAAGCCGACCTGATCGAGACGGTCCGCGGGATCGGATATCGCTGTAAGCCCAGTCGGGCATAAGTTGTATCGCTGCCCTGAATTAGCCGGAACTCGCTAGCGTCCGGTTCCTCAATGTGCGTCCGCGCTGACCTCTCCATGGTCACGAGCAGAGCGATGGTCACGGGCCGAGTCCGGAGCTGACGAGCGGCAAACAGTTGTCCAGACAACTGTTATTGTGACTTTGGTTCGTTTGTAGAATCGATGCTGAGGATCTCTCCGTTCCACTCGTTCGCCAGGACTCCGCGCCATGGTCACTTCCTCGCCGCTCACATACGACGTCATTGTCATCGGCGGGGGGCCCGCAGGCAGCACCGTTTCGACGCTCATCGCCCAGAAGGGGCACAAGGTCGCCCTGTTCGAACGCGACAAGTTTCCGCGGTTCCACATCGGCGAATCGCTGATCCCGCAGACGTACTACACGCTCGAGCGGCTGAAGATGATCCCCAAGATGAAGGGGAGCCACTTCATCAAGAAGTACAGCGTCCAGTTCGTCACGCAGCACGGCAAGCTGTCGGAGCCGTTCTACTTCTGCGACCACCGGCCGATCGACGCCTCGCAGACCTGGCAGGTCCGCCGGAGCGAGTTCGACCACCTCATGCTCCAGAACGCCGCCGAGCAGGGGGTGGAGGTCCACGAAGAGGCCCGCGTCCATGACGTCCTGTTCGAGGGGACGAAGGCAGTCGGGGTGAGCGTCACGCTCCCCGGGGAGTCGCCCCCGAGGGAAGTCCGAGCCAAGGTGGTTGTCGACGCCAGCGGCCAGCAGTCGATGCTCCTCGGCAAGCTGGGCCTCCGGGAATGGGACCCCGTCCTCCGGAAGGCGGCCCTCTGGACCTACTGGAAGGGAGCGCACCGGGACACGGGCCGCGACGAAGGAGCGACGATCGTCCTGCAGACCAAAGATAAGAAGGGTTGGTTCTGGTACATCCCGCTGCATGACGACATCGTGAGTGTCGGCGTGGTTGCCGCTTACGACTATCTCTTCAAGGACCGCGGCACGAACGACTTCGAGACGATCTACTTCCAGGAAGTCGAGCGCTGCCCCGGCCTGCAGCCCCGCATCGCGAACGCGACCCGGGCGGACATCTTTCGCGCCCAGAAGGAGTATTCGTACCGCAGCCGGCAGGCGGCGGGGGATGGCTGGTGTGTGATCGGCGACGCCTTCGGCTTCCTCGATCCGCTCTACAGCTCGGGGGTCCTGCTCGCCCTGACGTCGGGGCGGATGGCCGCGGATGCGATCAACGTCGCTCTCGAGAAGAACGATGTCTCGCAGGCGCAGCTCGGCCAGTGGGAGCCGGACTTCGTCGCCGGGATGGAGCGGATGCGGCGTCTCGTGTGCGAGTTCTATGACGGCTTCAGCTTCGGCCGTTTCGTCCGGAAGCATCCGGACAAGAAGGACCTCGTGACCGACGTCCTGATCGGCGACGTCTTCAAGAAAGACATCGACGAGCTCTGGCCGCTGATGGACGAGCTCCGCGCGGAGCTGGCCGCGGCAAAGCCGGCGACCCCCGCTTGATCGGGCAGCGCGTGGCCGGGGCGTAGGTCGACGCGAAGCGACTGGAATCCGGCCGCGCAGAATAGGTCTGTAGTCCCGCCGCCACTCGCCCCCGGCGAAGGTTGCCGAGCGTCTGAACTGTGTCAGTCTGGCACGACACAGGCCGCGGCCCTCATGGAGTGCTGCTTCTTGCGGTGCGTCCGGGCGAATCGGCTTCATCCCGAATCATCGCCCCGCGGCATTCTGCATCGTCCGCTGGACGTGATTCCCCATCGAACGACGCCCGGCGACCGTGCCGCTTTGTTGGCGTTCGGGCAACGCAAACCGCGCGATAGAGCGCGCTGACCGGTCGCCACGTAAAACCGATAATAATCCGAAACTGGTTGTTGCCAAGTCGCCGTGAAAAGCTTAATCGTTAATGAGCCCTTCATTTCGCCGATTCGGTTCATCCCATCACTTCGCATAGAGGTCGCCTCAATGCCGTCTACTGAACGTCGTTACCGGACCGGGTTTACACTGATCGAGCTGCTCGTCGTCATCGCGATCATCGCTGTCCTGGTCGCGATCCTGCTTCCCGCCGTTCAACAGGCGCGCGAGGCGGCAAGACGGTCGCAGTGCCAGAACAACCTGAAGCAGCTCGGCATTGCCGTTCACAACTACAATGAAACTCTCGGCATCCTGCCTCCCGGGTCCTTCTGGCAGCCCGCCACGGCCCCTGCGATCTCGATGTATCATGGCAGCATCCTGGTCCACCTGCTTCCGTACGTCGACCAGGCGGGGCTGTACAACCAGATCAATTTCGACCGCGCCGACATCGATCCTCAGGTCGGGTCGGACGGGAAGGTGCTGCGGAGCAAGATCATCCCGGGTTACCTCTGCCCGTCTGACACGCACGCCAATATGAATGGCGATCGGGCCCTGCAGAACTACAGCGCGTGCGTCGGCCCGACTATGACCGGTGGCGCCAGTGGAAATACCGGCGGGTGCTCGGGCGGTTGTACCGAGACCGGCTCCGCCTTCGTCCTTGCCGGAACCCCGCCGAATGGCGTCGCCGGTGTTTTCTCTCGCAATGCGATCTCGACCTCGCTGAAACACATTTCGGATGGCCTGTCCAACGTCATCTTCTTCGGGGAGACCCGTCCGCAGTGCTCAGGTCATGTGAACGCAGGATGGTATACGTCGAACAACAGCCAGGGGCTCGTCAGCACGCTCCCGCCGATCAACTACGACTCGTGTGACAATGCCTCCACGCTCGGCTGCCGTCGGCCGTGCAACTGGGTGACCGAGCTCGGCTTCAAGTCGCGCCACACCGGCGGTGCCCAGTTCGTGATGGGCGACGGGTCGGTGAAATTCTTCAGCGAGACGATCGACGTCATCCAGTTCAACAGGCTCGGCGGCAAAGCGGATGGTCAGCCGGTCGGAGAGTTTTAGCCCCCGGCGGTTGTCGCTCGCTTCCCGTACCTCGCAGAACTGCGCTGGCCGAATCTCCCGTCAGACCTCGGTACCTCATGACCGAGCGACAGGGAGTTCGGTCATGCCGCATCAGCCGGAGATCACGATGAATCGCTACATCCGAGTCCTCGCGTTCACAGGACTGCTCGGCGTCTTGACAGGGTGCGGCGGCTCCGCACCGACCGGGCCCAGGATGGTGCCGGTCACCGGGACCGTCACGCTGGATGGCAAGCCGCTGCCGCAGGCGGTCATCACGCTGCTCCCTTCCGCTGGCGGCCGGGCTCCCTCGGCGACAACCGACGATCAGGGCAAGTTCCAGGTGGAGTCGGTCGCTGGCGACCACAAGGTGGCCGTCAGCAAGGTCGAAGTGACCGGCGGACCGCCGCCGAGTGCCGATGGACTCGCTCCTGACTTTTCCACGACACCGCAGAAGGTCAAAGCGATCGTCCCGGAGCGGTACAACCGCCCCGACACTTCAGCCCTGACCGTCAAGGTCCCCGACGCGGGGGGAGACGTCGGTACGATTCCGTTAACCCTCAAGTAAGACGGCCGGTACCCAGTGTCGAAGATGAACCGGCTTCGACCGGCCGCAATCAACGGCGGGCCGCTGCTTCAGGACTCGGCAGCTCATGGAGGGCGGGACGCTCCCCCCGCAGGAGTTTTCCGCCTTCCCCCGTCAGCCGCAGGTCGTGGTCCGAGGGGAGGCCTTCATAGGTGGCGAACCGGGCGGGAACCGGTGGCGTGTTCGTCACCTTGAAGATCGCCGTTCCTTCGTCGACCTCGTCGAACATCGCGACGCCTTGTGGGCCACGTCGGGAGGGAGGCGGTCACTGTGGAACGCACAGAGAAACAGCCCCGGCTTGCCGTTGTGCCGCAGAGTAGCCATCTCGCTCCGCGAGATGAGCGAGGGGACAATCGGCGGCATCCGCATCGTGCGGCCTTCTCAACCATCAGCCAGCCCGCCCTCCGTTCGTACCACGGAAGGATCGAGGAGAACCGGACGCTGGCGCGTTCCGGCTGATCCGCCTGACTCGATCTGGGAGGTCGATGATGGCTCGCTCATCTCGCGGAGCGAGATGGCTACTGATGTGGAGCGCTACTTCGCCGCCTGCTGGGCGGCCGGTGGCGCGGGAGGCTCGAACTTGACGATCTCCTGGGCGTTCTTGCCATTCCAGATCCGGACGACGCCGTCTTCTCCGGCGGCGACGACGATGTTCTCGTCGGGGCTCGCCGCGACGGTGTAGACGTATTCCGTCGCCCCGCCGAACGTCCGGGTTTGACCCCCGTTGAGAGCGTTGTGGAACCGGACGGTCTTGTCTCCGCCGCCGCTCGCGAGGATGTCCGACACACCGACGAAGCCGATCGTGGTGACCTGCTTCGCGTAGTTGCTGATCGTCCGGGCCTGCTCGCCGGTCTCGACGTTCCAGACCTTGATGGCGTTGTCCGCCCCGCCGCTCGCCAGCAGGCTGCCGTCCGCCTTGAACGCCACGCCGAGGACATGGCTCGTGTGTCCTTCGTAGGAGCGGACGATCTGTCCGGTCCCGACGTTGAACACCTTCACGAACTTGTCTGCTGCGCCGCTCACGAGGAACTGGCCGTCGTAAGAGAACTCGAGGTCATAAACGGTGTCGCTGTGGGCGTCGGCAATCGTCTTCGCGATCGACCGGCCGGCGACTTTCCAGAGAAGGAGCTCTCCGGAGCGGGAGGGATCCCCGCCACCGGTCGCGAGCAGCTGCCCATCCGGGCTGAAGGCGAGTGACAGAACCCGGTCGACGAACGGAGACATCGTGACGTCGAGCGTGTTGTCAGGTTTCGCGCCAAGAACGGCGGCGAGACTCCAGGAGGGTTGGATTGACCAGAGGATCGCCTTCTGGTCGGCGCTTCCCGAGAGAAGCGATCCGTTGGCCGTGAAGGCGAGCGAGACGACCGGTCCGCCGTGCCCCGTCAGCGTCTCCATCGGCTGGCCAGCGATGCTCCAGACCTGGATCAGTCCGTCATCGCTTCCGGTCGCGAACTTCTTCCCATCGGGCGAGAACGCCAGGGACCGGACCGGTTTCACGGCGGCGGTCGCGGCGGCCTTGGCGGCGTTCGCGGCTTCTTCCTTCTGCTTGGAGGCGGCCTGAGCCTGTTCGAGCTTCTGCTTCGTCTCGACGACCCGCTTCTTCGCGTTCTCGAGCGACGTCGTCGCCAGCTGGATCGCCCGCCCGGCCGAGGCGACCTGGTCCTTCGCCGCCTGCAGGGCGTCGGTCAGCTTCTTGAGGGCCGCTTCGGCATCCTCTTTCGCCTTCTTGAGGGCCGCGTCCTCCGGCTTGGCCGCGAGGGCGTCGGTCGCCGTCTTGACCTTCGGCATCTCGTCATCGGCCTTCTTCTGCGCTTCGACGAGCGCCTTCTCCATGTTGGTCTTGTTCTCCATCGCCTTCTTGAGCGACTCCTCGCGGGCGGTCACTTCCTTCTCCGACTCCTTCACGCCGGTGTCAGCCAGCGCCGCCTGCGACTTCGCGACCGTGAGAGCGTCGTTCGCCTTCACGGCAAGACGGTCGCTCAGCGGATTCCCCTTCACCTCGGCGACCTGCTGACCGGCCCGGTTCGTGATCCGGATGTTGCCGTTCTCCGCTCCGATTGCGAGAAGCTGGCCATCGGCCGAGACGCCGACCCCGGTCACGCGGCTCCCCATGTTCTGCCCGAGGGGCTGGCTGCCGTTGTCGAGATTCCAGATCCGGTAGGGGCCGTTCTGGTAGCCGGCGAGAAGTTCGTTGGAAGTCGGCATGTGAACGAGGGCGGTCACGTTGCCGTCGCCCGTCTTGAGTTCCTTGACCGGGGCCGCGAATTCCTTGGCGTCCGCCGCCGGAACCGCCAGGACTCTGATGGCATCGGCCTGGCCGACGATGAGTTGCTTGCCGTCCTTTGAGTAGAGGACCGCCGTCGCCGGAGCGGCGAGCTTGAGGTTCAGGGCCGCCTGGCCATTCTCGGTCGCCCAGGTCCGGAGGGCGCCCTCTTCGGAAACGGTCGCAATGGTTTTTCCGTCAGGGCTGAAGGCCGCGGCTGCGATCGGCTTTTCATGACCGGTCAGCGTCGCACCCGGCTGGCCGTTCGCGAGATTGAAGAGCCGGACGGTGTTGTTGTTGAGGACGACCGCTCCCCAGGCCCCATCGGCGCTGACGACGGTCTGCACGACCGGCGCTCCCGCGGCGAGCTGCTGCAGCTGCACGTTGACCGCACGCTGCCAGAGCTTGACCTCCCGGAATCCCCCCGAGGCGAGCAGGTTGCCGTCGGGGCTGAAGGCGAGTGAGTGAACGAAGTCGCGATGTGCGGTCCCGACGCCGTACATC
>JAEYWB010000261.1 GCA_023429275.1 Planctomycetota bacterium | reverse complement strand
AACCCACGCCGTCACATCGCCAGGGCGTCGTCGGTATTGCATGAGACCCCGGCTTTCCGCCGAGAAGTCCTCTATTTCTCTTCCTCCGAGCCTTCTTCCTTCACGTCGGCCGGGCCGAGGAGCTTCTGAAGAAGCTGGCCAAGCTTGGGGCCGCGGGCGTTGAGCGAGACAACGTTCCCTTTCTGATCGACAAGGATGCAGGCGGGAATGCCCGAGATGCCGTAGGTCCGGGCGATCGGATTGTTCCAGCCCTGGTTGTCCGGGTTTTCGTCAAACAGGTTGACCCAGGGAATCTTCCGGTCCTTGACGAACTCCTTGAGCTCCTCCTCCGACTCGTCAAGGCTGATGCCGACGACCTCAAAGCCCTTGTCGTGATAGGCGTTGTAGTGCCGCACGACGTTCGGCATCTCCTGGAGGCACGGGCCGCACCATGTCGCCCAGAAGTCGACAAGCACGACTTTTCCCTTGAGGCTGGCGATGTTGAACGGCTCGCCGCTGAGAGAGCTTCCCTTGATGTCGATCGGGCGGCCGATGAGGTCGAGCCGTTTCGCAGTGCTGCGGAGCGACGAGATGAACTGCTTGATCTGCACTGCGAGCTGGGGATCGTCCCCCTTGCGCTCTTCGAGCCGGTCAGCGAACAGGTTGAGTGCCGCCTTGGCCTCGTCGGGCCGGTCGAGCGACTCGTACATCATCCCGACCGTGCGGGTCATCGGGACGTAGTCCGGAATGATCTTGGGCGCCGACAGTTTGGCGGCGAGTTCTCCTACCAGCTTCTTCTGGTCGGCGGGAGGCATTTCCTCAAACCCGGCGAGCCGGGTCTCGAAGGAGGAGACTTCGACCACTGCGACGATGGCAGGACGCTTGTCTTTGGCCAGCGACTCTTTGAGCTTCTCGAGCTTTGCCTCGGCCGACACGTCGCCACGGCTGGAAAGGGCTTCCAGCGCCTGCAACTGCAGGGAGGCGGCCCGCCCCAGGAGTTCATCATCGTCGACATCGCGGGAGAGGATCAGCTCACCTGCCGCTCGGACGTTTTCGAGATACCTGGCGATGGCCTCGTCCGTCGGCTCCATCGGTCGGGCCCGCATCACGCGGGTGAGGTACAGCGTCAGCGCTTTGGCGTCATTCCCTTCGGGCGCCACAAGCGGATCGCTCTTCTTTCCTTCCCCGGGGGCGGCGTCCCCGGATGCCGCCGGTGCCTTCTTGGGCGATTCGTCTTGCGCGATCAGGCCCTCCGTCCCGACGACGAGGGAGGCCGAAAGCGCAACGGCGGTAAGCCACGAACGACGAGGGGCCGGAACCATGAAGGTCTCTCTGGATCGGAAGGTTCGGATGCCGAGGGCGGGGGGATGAACCCTGTGTCCTGCTGGCATTTCAAGGATGGCGAACGTCGCGACATCGCGAGTGGAAACGCCGGAAAAATCTTAGCACGGTTTGAGAACTGCGAATATCCCTCGCCTTGAAAAGAGGAAGCGGGCGGCGAGCTTCGTGGCCGCGCATCAGACTCCGCGGCGGCTGCCAAAGACGGCGACGTGTAAGCGGTCGGAATATCGAAATCCGAGTCGGAGGCAGGCCTCGAACAGCCAGGGGCGGCGAGACGTCAGCCCTTCGGAGGTGGTCGCCTCAGGCATGAGCAGAACCCGACGCCGCGGCAGGCTGCGGGACTCGACCAGTTCCGTGACTTCCCGGAGGTCATCGTCGCCCGAGCAGACGAACTTGAACGTCGCCCGTTCGCAGCCTGCGAAGAAGCGAAGGGGCTCCTCGACCAGGCACTGATCGCTCCGCATCCCGGCATTCGCCAGCTTGGGCGAGACGTTGTACCGGGGCTGGAACGCCTCGATCCCGCTCTGCGGCAGGAGCGTGCCGTTCGTCTCGATCTCGAATGTCGTCTCCGGGGATTCGGCCCTCAGTCGATCCATGACCTGGCGGATCCCGTCCTGCTGCAGAAGCGGCTCGCCTCCCGTGAAGATGACGTTGTCGCATGCAAAGCCGCGGACGATCTCCGCGATCTGCTCCGCGCGGAGCGTGACCTGCACGTCGCCCCGGTTTGACTTCCGATACAGGGGATCGGCATCCCGCTGGTGGCGGAAGGAGGTCCCTTCAAAGTTCCAGGTGTAGTCGGTGTCGCACCAGACGCAGTGCAGGTTGCAGCGGCTCAGCCGCACAAAAACGCTCGGCGTCCCGACGCTGGCTCCCTCGCCCTGGAGACTGTGGAAAATCTCCGGGCCGTCGTCGAGTCGTGCGAGGACAAGGGAATCGGACATCAGCGGCGGCGAGGTTCTGAACGAAGAAACTCCTCGAAGGATAGCAGCCGACGCGTGCGGCACACGTCCCTCAGGACCGCCGCGTTGTGGATTCACGAATGGCCGCTCGCCACAATTGGTCGCAACCGGCAGTCACATCGTTGTGGGGTGACCGATGAATCGAGGCTGCGTATCAGTCCTTGCTGCGTTCTGGGTTCTTCTTTGCGGTACCCGCTCGGCGCGTTCCGACAATGTCGAAGAATTGGTCCGCAAGCTGCGTCCTCAGCGGTCCGGTATCCAGATTGCGTTCGGAAGAATCCTGCAGCAGCCGCAGGTGGCCGTGGATCGCAAGGGGAGGATCCATGTCGTCTGTGGCGGCAGGGATACAGTCTACTATGCCGCCTCGGCGGATGGCGGAGCGACCTGCGATCCGCTGCTTGCGGCATTCGACTGCCGGAATCTGTCACTCGGCAGACGACGCGGTCCCCGGATCGCCGTCAGTGACGGAACCGTCGTCGTGACGGCGATCGGCGGAGAGAAGGGGAAAGGGCAGGACGGAGATCTTCAGGCGTGGCGCCGTGAGGAAAACGGTCGCTGGAGCGGGCCGGTGCGTGTCAACGACGTCGCGGGTTCCGCCCGCGAGGGACTGCACGGGATGGCCAGCGGGCCGGACGGCACGATCTGGTGCGTCTGGCTCGACCTGCGGGACAAGGGAACCAGCGTCTACGGGGCCCGGTCGTCCGACGGCGGGCGGACCTGGGGTGAGAACGTTCTCGTCTATCGCTATCCCGGGAAATCGGTCTGCGAATGTTGCCATCCCTCAGTCGCGGTCGGTCCGGAGAACCACGTCGCTGTCCTGTTTCGGAATTCGATCGGGGGAAACAGGGACATGTTCGTGACGCGATCGATCGATGGTCAGACGTTCGATGCGGGCAAACCCGTCGCCGCGCGGAACTGGAAGCTCGCGGCCTGTCCGATGGACGGAGGGATGCTCGCGCTGTCGCCGCGAGGAGACGAGGCTTGGGCCATTTATCGGCGTGAGCAGAAGGTCTACCTGACGGCATTCCAAGGTGACGCGGTTGCGGACGGGAAAGCCGGGGCTCGCGAGGAGGAGCTCCTGGGCAGCGGGGATCAGCCCACGGTGACCGCTCTGACGAGCGGGCCGCTATCGGTCTGGACGAACTCCGGCGACCTCATGATCCGCGAGCCGGGCGATGAGAACTCGCGGCGATTGGCCCAGGGAGCCAGGTTCCCGTCCGCCGCCAGCGACCCATCCGGTCAACTGGCGGCAGTGGTGTGGGAACAGGCGGAACAGGAACTGAGCGCCATCCGCCTGGAGGTCTTTCCGGCGGTGCGGAGATAGCGGGGACCGCCGCTGCACGGCCCTCGGCCGATCAATGCTTGTGATCGTGACCGTGGGCATGTCCCGCGGGGATCTTGCCTGAAAACGGGTTCCCGCCGATCGTTACCTGCAGGCTTGCGGCGGCGTCCTTCTCGTCGAGGTGCTCGATCAGCTCCTTGTCCTTCAGAACGAACCGCGAGCTCGCGCCCGCCGCGACGCCGGTGTCGGGCTGGGCGGGGAGCTTGAACTGCTCCGGCTTGTCGCCGTGCTTGACGTTAATGACCACCTCGGCGGCGTCGGTCGTGACCGCCTTCTTCGCCGAGCTGTCGAGCAGGTAGACCGTCACGATCCCCTCCTTGTCGTCATGGACGACCTCGGCGTGGTACTCCTCCTTGCCGAGTTCAACGAGGACGCCATGGTGCGGTCCCTCGGACGGATGGGCGTGGTCA
>JAEYWB010000762.1 GCA_023429275.1 Planctomycetota bacterium | reverse complement strand
GCGAGAGCGGGCGAGTCGTGCACCACATCAAGCACGCGGTCGCGGACGCGCGGAACACGATCGTCCTGCTCGGCTACCAGGCGCCGGCGACGCTCGGCTGGCGGCTGCAGCAGAGACAGCGTTACCTCCGGATCTTCGACCGGGAATTTCCGCTCCGGGCGGAGGTGATCTCGCTGAGCGGTCTGTCGGCCCACGCGGATGCGGCCGACTTCAAGTGGTGGATCGAGGCGAGCACGGCCAAGGGAAACTTCAGCCAGGCCTTCATCGTCCACGCCGAAGCCCGCGGAGCGCGGGGAATGGTCAGCCTGCTCCGCGACAACTGCGACGAGGAGCCGGTCATTCCTCAGTACCGGCAGTCCTTCGACGTCTGAGGATCGCAGCCAGTGACTGCCCGCATCCTCTCGTACAGGTCGCTGCTTTTGCCACAGAGTGCACAGAGACCGCATTGTGAGTGCAATCTCTCTGTGTCCTCTGTGCACTCTGTGGCTGCTGTCTTTCGACGAATGAGATCCGGCTCACGTCGCCTCGAGATCTCCAAACGAAAATACCCCCCGAGCGATCCGGCAGATCACTCGGGGGGCCAGCGACACATCGTTTCGGACGGAGCGTCAGCCTACTGGGCGTCCGGTTCCATTCCGGGCAGGCTGGCGATCTCGCCTTGCGCGATGTTGTCCTGTTCGTTGGCGTCCTTGACACCCTGCGGCATCTCGAGGGCGACGACCATCATCGGGTAGCCGAAGGCGGCCTTCGGGAACCGCACGTCGAGCTCCACCGTCTTGCCGGCCGCGATCGGGGGGACCGACACGATGGTTCGGGGAAGTTCCCCGGTCGTCTGGGTCTCCCTGGCGGCGAAGATCGCGAGGCGGGCAGGGACCGCGAGGTCCGCCGTCCCCCTGTTGCCGACCATGACGCGGAACAGCATTCCCTGGTCAGGCGAACCCTTGTCGAGGACCTTCACCGCCATGACGGCCAGGTCGACCTGGGTCGCCTCGATGGTGACGGGCGGATTACTCGCCAGGAGGGTGACCGACGGAGCGGGGATCGTCACGACCGGGTTGTAGTAGACCGGCAGGGAGCAGGGCTGAATCACCGGGCAGTTGAACCCGCCGTAGCAGCCATGCCAGTGCGGATACCAGTTGTGGTGATGGTGGTGATGCCACCACGGGTGGTAACCACCGAAGTAGCCGCCGTAGCCACCCCACCCGCCGAACCAGGACTTGTCGTTCCAGTGATGGTGGTGATTCCCGCTACCGGGCTTGCCACCTCCCGGCTTGCCGTTGCCAATCCCGGGATCGATCGGAATCTTCGGGGGCTTCACCGGGCCGCCAGAAAAGATCGGATCGATCGGGAACTTCGGCTTTCCTGGAACCTTGATGATCGGGCCGCCCGGCAGCTTCGGCTTCACAGGACCACCCGAGAAGATCGGGTCGATCGGAAGCTTCGGTTTGCCCGGTCCCGTGATGATCGGGCCCCCCGGAAACCTGGGCTTCACCGGGCCCCCGTTGAAGATCGGATCGACCGGAAGCTTCGGCTTGCTGCCCGGCAGCTTGGGGACGATCCCGCCGTTTCCGACCGTTCCGCCGGGGAACGAAGTCGTCGTCGGAAGCTTGGGCTTCACGATCGGGCCGAGGACCGGACCGTTCACTTTGACGTTCCCGGACCCCGCCGGGAACTTCTTGACGGTCTGGCCACCGAAGTTCCCGCCGCCAAAGTTGCCCCCCGACGACGGGCCAACCTGACGCGGCATGACTTTCATGCCTCCGCCCCCTCCGTTGCCGCCACCATGGAAGTGTCCCGAAGGACCGGACCGCACTCCGCGCGGAGCGTCGGCCACCGCCGCCGACTGACTCGCCAGCAGCAACACCAGCCATCCCTGAGCACGCAAGAAACCCAATGGCCTTTTCATCGTCTGACTCCTGACTCATTCTTGCCCCGGACGATGTTGTCCGTCTGAACACAAGAACGAGGCGTGGCTGTCGCTGTTACACGACAGTGCGGAGCGATGGCCGAAAGTCGGCGCCTGTCAGAAGCCGATGTGGAGAACGAGTTTCTGCGAGAACGCCGGGGGTCAACCCGCGGGAAACTGGATCTGTCTCATACCTTCATAGAGCACGGTGTTGACGGTGCTCGCCAGGTTCAGGCTGCGGACGAGTTCGTTCATCGGGAGCTTGATGGAGGTCCCGGTGTGCTCCAGGCGAAGCGATTCGGGAAGTCCGCGGCTCTCGCTTCCGAACACGAAAACGTCTCCCGGTTCGAAATCGGCCTCCCAGACGAGGCGCGTGGCGTGCTTGGTGAGAAGCCACATCCGCCGGCCCGCGAGTCGGGTCTCGATCTCCCCCCAGCTGTCGACCGCTTCCCAGTCGAGGTGCTGCCAGTAGTCCATGCCGGCCCGTTTGAGGTAGCGGTCGTCGAGTCGAAAGCCGAGGGGCCGCACCATCCAGAGCTTCGCGCCGACGGCAACGCAGCTCCGCCCGATGTTCCCCGTGTTCTGGGGAATCTCCGGCTGGAAGAGGACGACGTGAAACAGCGGTTCAGAGAATTCAGGCATGAGGACTCAACATCGAGGTCCCCCATAGTAACGCTCCGTGCCGCGAACGGACTCTCATGCCAAAGAAGCCGCGGCTCGCCCGGAGTCGCCGCGGCAGAAGCAACGACAGCTCGCCCCTATCAGCGGCAATCGCCCCGTCCCGTTCAAGCCCGTTGTTCGCTTCCGCTTCAATGCAGCCGCATCGGGAACCGGACGTTAGCCCGTTCCGGCTGATCGGCCAGCCGCGAACCGGCCGTCCCGCCCGCGGCATGGAATGCCGCGGCACTAGGCCAGGGCTTCGGCGAGCACCGCTCGGGACGTATGCGGGACCGGCTCGTCCGCGCGGTAGCCATCGCGGAACCGGCGGCGGACATCGAGGAAGCCCTGCTCGCAGCGGACGAACGACTGGACGATCCGAGGGTCGAACTGCGTTCCGCTCCCCTCGAGGATGATTCGCGTGGCGACGTCGTGGGGGTAGGCGTCCTTGTAGACGCGTTTGCTTGTCAGGGCATCGTAGACGTCTGCCACCGACGTGATCCGTGCCGAGAGGGGAATGTCGTCGCCGAACATCCCGTCAGGATATCCCTTGCCGTCGTACCGCTCGTGATGCGTCAGGGCGATCTCGCGGGCCATCGTCAGGAAGCCGCCGCCGTTCGGATAGCTCGCCGCGACATCCTCGAGCGTCTTGGCCCCGAGCGTCGTGTGGGACTTCATGACGTCGAATTCATCCGGCGTCAGCTTCCCCGGCTTGAGGAGAATCGCGTCCGGGATCGCCACCTTGCCGATGTCGTGCAGGGGGGTCGTGAGGTAGAGGAGGCGGATGTAGTCTCCGTCGATCTCGTTCCAGAACTCCGGAAGCTGGGCCAGGTCCTCGGCGAGGATCCGGGCGTATTCCCGCATCCGCTCGAGGTGCTCTCCTGTTTCCTGGTCACGCGATTCCGCCAGCTTGGCGAGCGCGAAGATCGTCAGTTCCCGTGTTTCGAGGCTCAGGAGCCGTTCACCGGCCCGCACGCGGACCATCAGCTCGCTGGGATGAAACGGCTTCGCGATGAAGTCGTCGGCCCCGGCCTCCAGCCCCTGGACGACATGCTCGAGTCCCGCGTACGAGGTCAGCAGGATGATGTAGACATATCCGCCGCGGTAACGGCTGCGGATTTCGCGACAGAGTTCGAGCCCGTTCATCCCCGGCATCTGCCAGTCGGAGATGAGCATGCGGAACCGCCCCGTCCGGAGAAGCTGGATCGCTTCCAGGCCGTCGCGGGCGACCGTGACCTCATACCCGAACGAGGTCAATGCGTACGACAACGACTGTGTGATGCCCGGATCGTCGTCGGCAATCAGGATATTCATGACCGAAAGGTTCCTCGCAGCCGAGCCAACGCATCGACGACCGAGCTGGACGGTCGGGGGAGTGAATCAAACGTGAAGACCGAACCCTGAAACCGCTCGACCGCCGCCTCGAGCTGACGGACCAGGTCGCCGGTGGAGAAGTCGTTGCAGCCGGCGGCGATCTCCAGCCGGGTGGCGGACTGTGAGATCTCGACCGCGCCCAGGTTGGAGGCCTCACCTTTCAGGCGGTGGGCCAGGCGTTCGAGGGTCGAGAGATCGCCCCCTTGCTCCGCGGCGACGATCTGGGGGAGCAGGCCGCTCAGGCTCTGTCGGAATCCGCAGATGAGCCGGTCAATCAGGGGAAAGTTTCCCAGGCAGCGATCGAACAGCTGCTGCAGATCGAGCAACGCCCCCTCGCCGACAGCGGGGACGGACGAAGTGCGGCGGCTTGCAGCCGGAGCGACCGAAGAGGGGACAGACGTTTCCACCGCGGGTTTCCTGGACGGGAGTGACTACCAGAGAAATCTAGGCCGACGTCCAGAACATTCCGTCCAAAATCGAGGGTTCCAGCAGCTCAACAGGGACTTCACCAACAGCCGGGCTAGCGTTCGGAAGAATCGGAAGAACCGGCAGTCCTTGTCGAATCATTAAAAAAGCCCCCTCATATCATTCGATATCAGGGCTGTCACTT
>JAEYWB010000717.1 GCA_023429275.1 Planctomycetota bacterium | reverse complement strand
GTATGGCCCAGTACATCAGCTTTTTTGGAGGGCTTCATCCGTCCCTCCACGTTCCCTGGCGAGTCGTGGGAGGGGCGCTGCTGGCGGTCCTCGTTCTCTCGACTCTCGCCGCGGTCTGGCCGGCCCTGTCCATCGGTCGCCTCCGGCCTCTCACCCTGCTTCAGCAGGGACGCGTCACCTACTGAGATTCGGCTTCTCGAAAGGTTGTCATGTCGCCTCCCTCGTCATCACCCGTCTCCCCCCTGGTCGTCCAGGGAGTGACGAAGCGTTTTCACCAGGGGACCTCGACGGTCGAGGCGCTACGGGGTGTCTCTCTGCGGGTCTCACCGGGTGAGTTCGTGGCGGTCATGGGGGCGAGCGGCTCCGGGAAGAGCACGCTGCTGCACGTCATGGCGGGGCTGACGCGGACCGATGCCGGGACCGTTTCGGTCGAAGGGCAGTCTCTGTCGGAACTCTCCGACGCAACGTTGACCGACTTTCGCCGGCGGCGAATCGGACTGGTCTTTCAGCAGTTCAATCTCATTCCCGCCCTGACGGCGCTCGAGAATGTCATGCTTCCCCTGATGGCGGAAGGATCGCGCGGCAGCCAGGAGATGCGAGAACGGGCGACCGGCCTGCTCGAGCGACTCGGACTGGGTCACCGGGTCGGCCACCGTCCGGACGCGATGAGCGGCGGCGAGCAACAGCGAGTGGCGATTGCCCGGGCTCTGGTGACCGACCCGGCGATCGTTCTGGCGGACGAGCCGACCGGCAGCCTCGACTCGATGAACGGCAAGGCGATCTGCACGCTTCTCAAGGAGCTGAACGACCGGGATGGCCGGGCCATCGTCGTCGTGACCCATGAACCGGCCGTGGCAATCTGGGCGAAGCGAATCGTCGTCATGAAGGACGGCGCGGTCTGTGCCGACTTCGCGGCAGCCGACTTCCCCGACGCTCACGCGCTGGCAGGTCGTTACCAGGACATCGTCGCCGGGACTGCGATGGAGGTCGCCCAGTGAGCCTCATCTGGAAACTGTTTGTCGCTCAGGCCCGGCAGCACAAGGTGCGTCTGGCGCTGACCGGCATCGCCATGATCGCCGCGGTCGGAGTGGTCCTGTGGGTCGTCTCGGCGTACGAGGCGATCGCTGCCCGGTTCGATGATCAGACGGCCGAGTTTGTCGGGAACTACACGGCCTTCGTGGTCCCGAAGTCTCCCGAGGGGGAACTGCCGGCGAACCTCGTTTCGTCGATCCAGTTGAGCCAGGCGGTCGAATCCGCGAATGCCGTCACGCAGTTCCGGATGTCGTTCCGCAAGGCGGGGGAAGCTCCTTCCGCGCCATCGCCCGGTGGGTCACCGGCGGCAGGCGGGCCTCCTCGACGCACCCTCGGCCGAATGGGGCCGACGGTCGTGGGAACGAACTCGACCGAGCCCCGCTATCCGCTCGTCGACGGCCGCTGGCTTGAAGCGGGAACGGATTCCGAAGCGGTCGTCAGCAGCGGCGTCGCTGAAGCTCTGTCGCTCAAGGCGGGGGACCGCATCGAGTTTCGCACGAAAGGCGGGGACGTTCTGCCGCTGACGGTCGTCGGTATCACCGAACAGGTCGACGAAGTTGAGTCGGCCATGACCCGCACCAAGGGGGGCGCGCCGGGAGGGACGAACCGCGGCCCCGCCTCCTTGTGCGCATATGTCCCGCTCTCGGTCATCGAGCCGCTGACCAGTGCTTCCCCGAAGATCAACCTCGTGGAGATCCGGCTGAAACGAGGGTCCACGATGGGCGCGCTCGAGAGCGGTCTGGAAGGCGTGGGGACCGACTTTGACTGGATCCGCCCCGAGGATGTCAAAGCCAAGCTCTCTGGAGGCTTTCAGGCCGAAGGGGCGAGGAAGCAGGCCTACTTCGTGACGGCCCTGTCGATCCTGGCATCGGCGTTCATCATTTTCACGACGCTCAGCATGGGGGTGAACGAGCGTTCGCGGCAACTCGCCGTACTGCGTGCCGTGGGGCTGAGGCGGACACAGGTCGCGTCGCTCGTCCTCGTCGAGGCGGTTGTCCTCGCGGTCTTCGGATGGATCGGGGGACTCGCTGGCGGGTACGCCCTCCTGAGCCTGCTGGCATCCGCCGCGCCTCAGATGTTTTCGAAGGGAGTCTCGATGGGATCGGAGAGCGTTCTCCTCACCGGGGGATGCTCGCTGGCCGGGGCACTCCTGGCGTCAATCTTCCCGATCTGGAAAGCGACGCGTATTAGCCCGCTCGAGGCGATGTCTCCGGTCGCTGCTTCGACGCGACCCGCCCGGTGGTACTGGGCAATCGGCCTCGCGAGTCTCGCCCTGATCGCGGTGAACCCGGTCCTTGTCTTCCTGAAGGGGCTCCCTGAGACCCTTCGTTTTGCCCTGGTCCTCCTTGTCGGTGCACCGGCGACGGTGATCGGCTTCATCCTGCTCTCCCCGCTCGCGGTCATCCTCGTCGAGCGCATCTTCAGTCCGCTTGTCGCGGGGCTGCTGCGGCTGCAGAAGAACCTCGTCCAGACGCAGCTCAGCACCAACATGTGGCGCTCCGCCGGCATTGCGGCTTCTCTTATGCTCGGCCTGGGGCTGTACACCGCCACGCAGGTCTGGGGATGGTCGATGCTTGGCGGCTTCCTTCCGGGCCGCTGGACGCCGAACACGATCGTCAAGTTCTCGCCGGGACTGTCCGAAGAGTCCATTGAGAAGGTCCGACAGACGCCTGGCGTCCGGTCGGACCAGTTCCTTCCGCTGGCCGTTGAACAGACACGGCTCAAGGGGGATCCTCTCAAGAGCGGCGATCGGGACTCCGCCGTTCGGCAGGACAACGTCTCGCTGATCGGACTCGATGCCGAGGCCGCCTTCGCCGGAGAGAACCCGCTGTTCCAGCTTCGGTTTGTGCAGGGGGATCGGGCCTCGGCGCTGGCGAAGCTGAAAGAGGGGCGGAACTGCCTCGTCCCCGATTCGTTCATGACCTATGCCGGGCTCGGGGTCGGCGACACGATCGGCCTGATCCCTCCGAAGAAGCCCACCGAGTCGATCGAGTACACGATCGTCGGCGTCGTCGCGATGCCGGGATCGAACTGGATGACGAAGACCTCCGGGATCCGCAAGCAGTCCGTCCGGACCGCCGGGCTTGTCTTTGCCCCACGCCAGCAGGTCCGCGAAGACTTCGACCTCCCGGCCGCAGAGTTCTTCTGGTTGAACTCCGAAAGTGCCGCCACCAAGGCGACCCTCGAGGAAGCACTGCGTCCCCTGGCCGCGGCCTCTCCGCGCCGAGGCAGCGGCGAACGTCCCATGGCGACCGGGGTCGATACTCCACGTCCGCCGCGCGGCGAACTTTCTGCCGCAGCAAGTTCGACACCGGCGGGTGTCGGGCCAGCCGCAGAAATTGCTGCGGAAGGACGCCGGGGCGGCGGACCGGGACGAGGTTCAGGGGGCGGGCGCGGCCCAGGG
>JAEYWB010000681.1 GCA_023429275.1 Planctomycetota bacterium | reverse complement strand
CTTCGAGAGTCTCGCCGGTCCCTGTCAGGAGGGTTCCGCCGCGGATGAACAGGTCTCCCCCCGTCCGTTCGATGGGGGCAAAGCGGTCGGATGACAGCTCGGTCGGATAGTTGTCGAAGGTGAGTTCCTTCGCCGTCTCGCCGGCGGATGGCTTCTTCCGGTCAGCAAGCTTCTTGCTCGTGGTCTTCTCAGGAGGACCGGATTTCGTTGCGGAGGTTCCCTTCTCCGCCCCGTCGCCGGCCGTGTCGTCGATCGATAGGGCAACCGGGTTGGAGGCTTTCGGTTCTCCCTCAGACGTCCCCTGTTCCGTCGCTACCGTCGTCTTCGGCTTTTCGGCCCGGGCGGACCAGGTCGTTTCGGGACCGAACGGCGGGACGAGTTTTCCGGAGAGCGTGACCGTTCCTTCTTTGTCCGTCGCCTCGCCGGTGAACTCCAGCTTGAGAGCCTTTTCCCCCGCTCCGATCTCGACGTTGAAGCGAAGGCTCTTCCCCGTCACCCGGCCCCCTTCGATCCGCCCTGCTCCCTGGTCGCTCGAGAAGCTTCCCGAGAGGGCTGCTTCGTTCTGGGTCAGCTCCATCGTCGCCAGGGTCGACTTGTCGTTCCCCTGGTCGATGGTCAGCTCCCACTTGCCGTCGAGCTGAACGCTCGGCTTCTCCTCGGACTTCCCTCCCTTTGCCTTTTCCGGCGCGTTGAACTCGAACTGGGCGCCATCGACGAGGACGTACCGGAGCTTCGCGTGCTTCTCCTTGAGTGAGGCGGAAAGAACCGTCAGGTGCCCCCAGTAGCCCTCGTGCAGACGGCCGAGATGTGTCGCCTGGCCGAGGATCTCCGCGGGGGTCGCCGTCAGGGCCGCGACCGCCGCCTCCTCGGGAAGGCCGTGCTCGACCAGGAGACGGACTGTCTTGAGGAGATCGCCCGGGCTTTTCAGACCCCGTGTCGAGATGGCGAACGGAATTCCGGCCTTGTGCAGTGCCGCAGCGGTCTCGGCCTTGCGGACCCACTCCGCCTTGAGATGTTCTCGATATCGCTTCGGAGCCGGTGCCTCGGTAACGATTTTCTGTTCCTCGCTCTGGCTCTTCTTCCTGTCCTCCTGCGGCTCGTCGCCGAGATCGAGTTCGAGGATGACCGGGATCTCTTCCGATTTGAGACGGTCGATCGCGTCCCGAACGTCCGTTCCGACCGAGAGGATCGGCTTCACCTTCTGCTCGGCGGCGAAGTCGAGCGCGCGATAGATGCGATCGATCTCGGTGTTCGACGGCAGGAACCCGAAGGCCCGGGCTCCGTCGTCGAGTTCCTCGCGGCGGTCAGCGTTGTGTGAGACTCTCGAAAGAAACAGCGCCTCGGCGTCGCCGTTGAGGACCGACTGAAGAGCGTCCAGGGCCGGATCATCAAAGGGACGCGGAACCGGCGTCTCGCCGGCCTCGAAGAGAGCGCGGTGTTTCGCGTGATGGGAGGCGTCGAGGAACGCCTGCCGCAGGTGGGCGATGCTCCCCATGAAGGTCGACGGATACCGCGTCTGGTCCTCGTTGCTGCCTCTTGGCGGAGCGATGAGGAACGTCGACGCGACCCCGTCGGCCACGAGGGTCTCGCGCAGCGGAGCGCCTGATGTTGTGACAAGGCACGACATCCCGGCTGCGATCGGCGCCGCATAGACCGCATGCACGTCGGTCAGTCCCGCTTCGCGGAAGGCCTTCTGCGCGCTGTCATCCCAGGGAAGGCGTGTCGCCAGTCGGAACTCGGGCGTGAGACCGCGGCGGTTGTCGGGCGGTGTCGCCGCGAGGGCGTACTGCTCCAGATTCAGCTTCCGGCCGGCCGCCGGGGTTGGCTGCTTCTCGGGAGGGAGCTTGATCTCGGCCAGAGCATCGAGGAATCCGGGGTAGACGACGAGCCCGGTTCCATCGATGACGTTCGCTCCCTTCGGAATCTCGACCGACTCGCCAACGGCGGCAATGACGCCATCGACGAGGACGATCGTTCCCTTCTCGAGCGGCTCTTCATCCGCCGCGACGACGATCCGCGCGTCGCGGATCACCTGCACGGATCGCTGGAAACCTCCGCGCCGCTCCCGTGTTACAGGGGGCTGTGCGAACGCGTTTTCAACCCAGAGAGCGGCGACGAGCGATACGAACAGAGCAAGGCGAACTCGCATGGTCATCACAAGCTGGGGGATCTGGGTGGTGTGCCCTACTTTCGGGGCCGACTGGACATGTGACAAGGGACAGCCGCCAACACGCGCGTCCGGGTAAGCGGGCCATTGGGGACTGCCCAGCCGGGAAGCTGGCTTCGAGAGGAGGGAGGTCGACAGTCCCCTCACTCGGCTCGCGGATCGAGACGGCTGCTGTCTGGAGGTGCGGGTTGTGCCGGCTGTGCCGTGTCGTGGCGTTCTCGCCACAGAGGCCGGGATGTGGTTTCCGGGCAATCCTCTGATTCCCTCCGGCATCACCGGGGGCGGGTGCTAGGTTTGCCTGTCGCGCAAGGATTGCGCCATTGCACCGTATTCACACTCTGTCCAGATCCGCTCGCATGCGCTATCTCGTTACCGGCGGGGCCGGCTTCATCGGCTCGCATATTGCGACCCGCCTCGTTAGCGAAGGGCACGAAGTCCGTGTCCTCGACAACCTCTGCGCCGGGTCGCTCGACAACCTCGCCCACATCGCCGGAAGCGTTGAATTCCACGAGGGGGATGTCGGAGATCCCGCGGCGGTCGATCGGGCCGTTAGGGGGATCGACGTCGTCTTTCATCAGGCGGCCCTCGCCTCGGTTCCGCTCAGCATCGACCGGCCGCTCGACACCCATCGCGCCTGCGTGACGGGAACCGTTCACGTCCTCGACGCCGCACGCCGGCTCGGGGTGAAGCGGGTCGTCTACGCCGGTTCGAGCAGCGCTTACGGCGATGCCCCGGAGATGCCGAAGCGGGAAACGCACGTCCCCGAGGTCCTTTCACCCTACGCGGCCGCCAAGCTGGCCGGTGAGTACTACTGCCAGTCCTTTGCCGCAGCCTACAACCTCGAGGTTGTTCGCCTGCGTTACTTCAACGTCTTTGGACCGCGGCAGGATCCGAAGAGCCCCTATTCGGCCGTGATTCCGCTGTTCGCGTCGGCCCTCCTCGAAGGGCGGACGCCCCGGATCTACGGGACCGGTGAACAGTCCCGCGACTTCGTGTTCGTCGAGAACGTCGTCGATGCAAACCTGCTCGCCTCGCGGGCGTCCGGGGTCTCCGGAAAGGTCTTCAACGTCGCGAGCGGCAAGACGATCAGCGTCGCCGAACTCCTCAAGAAAATCTGCGACCGCCTCGGATACCCGTTCGCTCCCGACTTCATGCCCCCGCGAGCCGGGGATGTCCTGCACTCGTGGGCCGACATCTCGAATACGCAGCGCGACCTGGGCTACCAGGTCCGTTTCAGCCTGGATGAAGGACTCGAGAAGACTCTCGCGTTCTACAGCCAGGCTGCCGGGAAGTCCGCCGCCCCGGTCCCTTGTGTCTGACCCTGGCCGTCCCCTACCGCCTGT
>JAEYWB010000652.1 GCA_023429275.1 Planctomycetota bacterium | reverse complement strand
GGGGCGTTGCGCATTCGGGTGGAGAGTCGCGTAAACGAGTTGATCGATGCGTACAGGCCGAGGAACTTGTCGAGGACGCTCGCCAGCAGGAAGGCGCCGACGCCGGCATAGCGCTCCGGGTCGAACGCGATGTCGATCTCGACCCCGCGGCAGAAGCCCATGGCGGGACCGCCGGAGATCCGGGCGGTCTTGCGGCGGCTCGTGACGCTGTCGATCCCCGCAATCTGCTGCGAGGTCGCCCGTGAGTTGTTGTAGTCGTAGAGCTTGAGCAGTTCCCGGAGCGCGTCGGCCCCGGCGGCGCCGTCGCTGATCGAGAAGTGGTTCAGGGCGAGGTGCGAGATCAGCCGCCAGCGGTGCTCGCCCGACGGGAGCCGGCTCGGAAGCGTCGGCGGGATGAGCGGGTCGATCCGCTTGATCGGGGCCTGGGCCTCCAGCTGGAAGCCCCAGTGCTCGCCGCCGGAGGTCCGGAGCTCGCCGGGAAGATCCCGGTTCGTGCAGGTCGTCGAGAGGCTGAGGACCTCCGCCGCCGGAAGGGAGGGACGGAAGTCGAGATTGACGAGCGACAGCCAGACCTCGGTCCCACGGTCGTTCTTGACGGTCGAGGGGGTCCGCTTCCACGACCAGTAGGTCGGCGACTGGTCGGGCGAGCGGCCGTGGCGGCAGGCGAAGAACGGCTCGTACGACGTGACGGCCCCGGTATCGAGGTTCGTGCTCGTCACGTCGTCGATCGAGTAGACCTCGTAGGCGCGGCGGTGCCGGACGTCCGGGATGACGTGGTACTCGGTCTGCGTCTGGGTCAGCCGGATCGGCTCGGCGTGATGGCTGAAGAGGTTGACGATCGGCGAGCATCCGGCCCGAAGCGCATCCTTTGCGACACGGGCCTCGAGCGTCCGGTCGACCTTCTTGAGAAGGATGCAGACGTCGATGACCGGAGCCGTCGCTCTGGAGGCGACGGAGCGGAGCCCCGTCAGGTCGGCGAACAGGAACTTCTGCGGGAAGGCGAAGTATTCCGTGAGAAGCCGGTACCCCGGGAAGGATCGCGGATCGTACGGGAGGAGTCCGTCGTCGAGATCGAAACCGACTTCGCGGATCGACTCGGCCGGCAGCAGGGCCGACGCACGCCCCGCCCCGCTCCCCTGCTCCTGGACGAAGACCCCCGCGCAGTGGTTGAAGATCAGCTCGTAGAGCTGGTGCGTCGTCTTGTCGTCCCCGCGGAGACAGAGCCGGAGCTGGTCGAAGTTCATCCCTGTCCAGGGGACGTTCGGCGCGATCCGGAGTTCCACGCGGAGCATCGCCTCGACCTGCGAGAGTCCCGGCGGGAGTTTCACGGTCGAGCCGAACGGCGCCGTCAGGTAGCTCGTCGAGACCTCCAGCGGCCAGAGCGTCACCGGATAGGCGGTCCGGAACCGGCAGGGGACCCCCTGGACATCCCGGGAGGTGAGGCGGCTGTGCCGCGGGATCGTGAACCCGTCCGTCAGCTTCCCCTGGCTCGGATCGAGCGTGAACTGGGCGATCGAAGCGGAAGGGATCGGCGCGAGGTAGTGCGGGTAGAGCAGCCCGAGGAGCGAGTCGGTCAGCTCCGGGAACTCGTCCTCGAGCTTGAGCCGGGTGCGGGCGGTGAGGAACGCGAACGATTCGATCAACCGCTCGACGTGGGGGTCGGCCGATTCATGCGCCTCGGGGCTCAGGACGAGCCGGTCGGCAATCTTCGGACGGTCGCGTGCGAAGTCCGCCGCCATCCTCCGGATGAAGAACAGCTCCTGCTCGTAAAACTCTTCGAGTCTGTCGCGCATGTCAGTTCGGTCGAACCTCGCACGTGCCGGTCGTGGGCTCGACACTCGTATCGAATGTGACCGCCTCGAGAATCGGGTGAACCGAAAGGACCGCCTGGATCGTCATCCGGATGTTGCGGTCGAATTCGTGCTCGGACTCCCGGATGATCACCTGGACATCCTTGAGCCGGGGCTCGAACTGGCGGACGACCTGCTCGACGACCCGGCGGATTCGCTCCCGGGTCTCGACCCCGCCGCCGATGATCCCCGTGACGTCGGGGAGGCCGTAGGTCAGCGTCGAGAGGCTGAGCTCGCAGGGCTCCGCGACCAGGTCGAAGCGGCCGTGGCGGGTGTTGAGCAGATACTCCAGGTCGCGGCGGACATGTTCGCGGAGCTCGTCGAGGCGGTAACTTCCCCGCCAGAGCGGCTCGGTCGATTCGTCCGGCTCATGGTCGATGAGCCGGTCGAGAAGCGACGGAAGGAGCGGCTGATGTGAATCGACGGGCATGGCTCCCCCAGGCACCGGGGGCTGGCGCCCCGGCGAATGAGACGATATCGGGACTTTGGAGATTTCGAAAGCGCGGTCGGCTTCTTCCGCAACGCGGCAGGGATCCGAACGACAATGGACCACGCAGCGATCCGCAGGGACAATCCCGGCGTCTCAGGAGCTATCCAATGGATCCGAAGGAAGAAGCCCGCCAGAACATCACCAATTACCTCGACAAGAATGCCCTCCGCCTGGTCATCATGAGCTCGAGCTCGATCTACCTCGAGGTCCGGGCGGTCGTCCCCGGTGCCCGGCTCCTGGCCGACTACGAGGTGAGCGGGATGATCTCCGTCTGGCAGTACCGGAACGGACTGAAGTCGGTGCCGGGAGCCCCGACCCCCGCGAATCCCGCTCCGATCTCGAAGGACGATCCGAAGCTCGTCAAGGCGGTCAAGGACGCGATCTCGACCGTCGTCGAGGGAATCGACATCAAGCCGGGCGTCGGGACGATCAACATCGCGGTCACCGGCCTGACCGCCGAGCTGAAGAAGGGGGACAAGAGCATTTCCGTCGGACGGAGCTGGGGAGGGACGCTCAGCCTGAACGCGCGGGCCGGCAACTTCTATCTCGCCGGGGAGCTCTCGGAGGAGAAGTGGTCCGTCACGCTGAGCTTCCCCGACGACACCTACATTCCCGATCTGTCGAAAGTCGGAGAGGTATTCTCGAAGGCCGAAGCGGGGATGCGGGGAATCCTCAAGGCGACGAAGGACTTTGACTTGAATGCCCTGTCGAAAGTCCAGGAGGCGGCGAAGCCGCACCTGACGCCAGTCAAGGAAGCGATGGAGACGGTGAAAGGAATCGCCAAGTCAACTGGCAAGGGGGTCAGCATTGGATTTACCTTCGGCAGCCCTGACCCGATGCCGGGCCAGACCGGAAGGCAGCCGGGGATTCAGGGGCAGATCGTGGTGACAATTCGCTTCTGACCGTCAGCTCCTAGCGTCCCTTGGCCGGTACGGTGCGACGGGCCTTCGTCGGAGACGTACGACGAGAGGATCGCGTCGTCGACCCGAATCGCGCGACGACAGTTCGGCCTCCTCCGCACAGCGGGATCCCCTGCGCCAACAGTGCGGCCGCTCCTGGCCCGTACCGCGCTCCTGGTTCGCGGGTCTCTTTCTTGTGTCCCTGCAGCCGGAACCATACCCCCTCTTCGGTGCGGGCCACCAGGTCCCTGGCGACGGCGCGGTAAACTGCGAGGCTTTCCGCCACCCTGCTGGTGGAGCCGATGGAGAGCGGCCCGAGACCACGGTCGGAGAACCGTGGCAGGTTGATACGGAGATGGTCCAGGTTTGCTCCGGAGAGGAGGTTGAAGTGGCCGACCTGCGCATTCAGCGGGCCACAGGAGAGGTAGAGAGCGGAGTGCGTCTGGACCAACTCGACCACTGCTGCCAGGTCATCCCACGGGACGGCCGTGACAACCTGGAATGTGGGCGGTTCGATCCCGAGGCAAGGTCGGGCGAACAGGAACTGCAGGTTGTAGTCGCACACCCATCGGGAGGCCCAGCCGCTGAATTCCGCAGGACTGGCGAAGAACTGGATGGCCGGATTCAGCCGTATCGACGCCATTCAAGACCTCGCGAGGATGGTGGGCGAACTGATCTCGATCGCCGGGGCCGCGCCCGGCATAGTACGCTGCACACTGGACCTCCGGGAGCCTGCTCATGACGAGAGTGACGGCGTTCGGAATGCTGTGCCTCGGACTCACCGTGTCGATGTCGAGTCTCGCCGGCGCCCGCCCTTGCCGCCGCCCGGGCTGGGACCAGGGATTTCGCCGCTCCCTACGTCGGCACGGGGCGCTACTGCGCCGGGTATGGATACGGTCCCTGTGGAACCGGGTCGTACTCCGATTATGGTCCGGCCCCTCTCAGCACGTCGGTTTCAGGACCGTACTCGCCGGCAGCCGGAACATCCCCGGCCCCTGCCCCGGATCCTGCCGCTTCCCTGTCGCCAGCGCCCGCTCCAACGCCCCCTGCGGATCCAGCGCCTTCGAGCCCGCCGTCGCCGCCTGTTCCACAGAAGTGACGTCGAGTTCCGTCCGGCAATGCTCGGGGAGAAGCCGGTTCACCAAGGATGTCGGGACAACGGTGTCTGCCGCCCTGGCTCACAGCCTTGAGGCCAGCACCGCCGTGCCGTAATCCCGGACCGGGTTGAACCAGGCTCCGGAGGCCTTCATGGCGTTGTAGAGAGGGGCCTCGACCTGGAACATGCGGCTGATTGCCGGGCGGTAGTCGATCGCGAACTGTTCGCTGTCGGTTCGTGGGCCGCCGGTCGGGATTCCCCAGAACTTGATGTAGCCCGGGTCGAAGGCGGACGAGGGGAGGAGGATATCCCAGTTCGTCCGGAGGATCTTCTTGCCCCCCTCCGACGCGAAGACGTTCTCGACCACGACGGCGAACCATTCTTCCCAGTTGGGGAAACGCCGGACGAGTTCGCCGTTGCGGCGGGCGCTTTCGGGATTCACGAGCGCCCCCATCGGAGCGGGATCGAACCGGCCGCTTGCCGAACGGTAGGCGTGCGTCAGCTCGTGGACCAGGAGGACGTCCCCCGAGACGCCTCCTGTCAGCCAGCCGAGGTTCGCTTTCGGGTTGAACTTGAGCCGGACCGGCGTCCCCTTGCCGTTCGACGCATCGGCCGTGCGGTTGGGCTTCTGCGGGATATTCGGGAAGGTCTGGGCGACGGCGTCGCTCGTCGAAGGGGTCGGAACGATCACGATCGGCTGGGCGTTATTGCCGACGATCTCGAGCCAGCTCGCCCCGAACGGCTGCCCGACGATCTTGCGGCGAAGCTCCATGATCTCGGATTCGTACTCGGCGGCGGCCTTCGGGGAATTGGGTTTCCCCGTCGGGTCGTTGATGTCGAAGATCGTGTCGCCGACGACCAGGACGTTGGGGGCGAACATTTTCATGGGAAAGCCTCACGGGGCCGGAAGGACGCGCCGCTCACATCTTCTTGCAGCAGGGAGACCGCTTGATCCACTCGAGCTGCTTGTCGGTGAGTGACGGCAGCTTGGCCGTGATCTTCTTCGAGTCCTTGTACATCAGGTTCGCAATCTCGTCGCTGTGGACGGGTTTGAACGCCCGCGTCATCAGGACGTGACCGACCTCGTGGGCGGTCGTCCAGACGCTGCCGTGGGAGGCGACGATGCAGGCGGGGCGGTTTGCCGCATGTCCCCCGCAGCCGTACTTCGACTCCTTCTCGAACCGCCGGACGTAGAAGACGACGATGTCGGTCGTGCTGACCGCCCCGGCGAGCTTCTGCACCTCGTCGTATTCTCCTTCCGCGACCCACTCGCACGTCCCGTCGATCCGCGCGAACTTGTCCTGCTGCTCCTTCGACAGGTTGAGGCAGGTTCCCGACATGTAGTCGATACGGATGCCGTACTGCGCGTAAACCTCCTGTGTTCCCTTCAAAATGCTGTCGAACGGCACGTCGGTTTCGGTGAGGCTGCGAAAGCGGAGCCCGATGCGGTGCGTGAAAGCCATGATGGTGTCGGAGGAGTGATTGTGGCCGGCCGGCGGTCTATGCAGGGGGATTCGCGTCACGCGCCGCGGCTTGCGGGGAAGCGGAGTTCTTCCGTGCCTCCGCTCGATTGTGGTAGTAGGCGTGAATCGGGTTGAACGTCGACGGAACTTCGGCGAGCCGGGAGGTGAACCAGGGGTCTTCCGTGCAGAACTGGTCGATGTTGGGGAAGACCCCGGCCG
Organism: Planctomycetota bacterium; assembly: GCA_023429275.1. GTDB lineage: Bacteria > Planctomycetota > Planctomycetia > Planctomycetales > Planctomycetaceae > Planctomyces_A. The sequence goes on along the minus strand of JAEYWB010000652.1, from coordinate 1,313 downwards.
AGAGCTTGTAGAAGCCGAGCGAGTCGGCGAACTCATTCTCGAGCCTGCCGGTGTGGTGGTCCTTGCGGAGACCGGTTTTGTCCGCCCGTCCGTTGGTCGGATCACTCATGAAGATGTTCGTTGTCAGAACGGCGGCGAACTCCTCCAGGTTCTTGAACTTCCAGAGGGCCCCTGTGAGCCGCGCGCGGCGGTTGCCGTGGCCGGCGGCGTCGCGAAGGGTGTGGACGAGCTCGTGGAACAAAAGCTCGTGCGGCAGGAAGCCGCGATTGAGGACCGGGCTCGACCAGAGATGGTCGCATGGCCCCTGCAACCACGGCGTATACGATGCGACTGCGGCCCGCGCCGCCGCGTTGCACGTCCCCCTGAGGAACGGCTGGACCAGGACGCCGCGGGTCGGCTCTCCCGGCTGGGCCGTGCCGCTGAACGCCGCGAGATTCGCCGGCGCGGCGCTCAGGATCTCCCGGGCGATCGCCCGGAAGAGGAGCTTGCCGACGTCGGTGTCGTCGATCCAGCCGAGCTGCATCCTGACGACCGGGATGTAGTTGAGCGCCTCGGGCCCCGTCAGACCCCGCTGTTCGATGGCGATTCCGTACTTCCAGTACATGACGGTCTCTCCAGACAGGCTGTCCCGCCCGATCGATTGTGTTCGAACCGGGCGGTCGAATCCGGGCGCGTGTGATCCTACGAAACCGGTACGGCATCCCGGAGGATGGCCCGCAGGGAGTTCGAGTTGCTGCGTGCCTCGGCCTGCTTGTGGTAGTACGAATTCACCGGGTTGAAGGTCGACGGGACCTCGGCGAGCCGCGAGGTGAACCAGGGGTCTTCCTTGCAGAACTGCTCGATGTTGCGGAAGACGTCGGTCGAGACCTTGAAGAACTCGAGCGAGTCGGAGAACTCGTTCTCGAGCTTCCCCTTCGTGTGGTCTTTCCGCAGGCCGACCCGGTCCGCGCGCTTGTTCGACGGATCGGTCATGTAGATGTTCGTCGTGACGACGGCGATGAACTCTTCGGTGTTGTGGTATCTCTTGAGAGCGCCGGTCAGCGGCGTCAGGCTCCAGCCGTGTCCCGCCGCGTCGCGAAGCGCATGGACCAGCTCGTGAAAGAGGATCTCATGAGGGAGGAACCCGCGGTTCTTCGCGGGGCTCGTCCAGAAGTGGCTGCAGGGTTTCTGCATCCAGGGGGTGTATTCGACGAGCGCGGAGTTCTCGGTCGCGTTGCACTTTCCCTCGTGGTAGGGACGAATGAGGACGCCCCGCGTCGGCTGGCCCGGCGCGACCGGATCGGTAAAGGCCCGCAGGTTCCCCGGCGGGGCGC
>JAEYWB010000441.1 GCA_023429275.1 Planctomycetota bacterium | reverse complement strand
TCGTCGGCAGCGTCAGATGTGTATTAGAGACTGCGGCGGAAGGGGGGATGAGGAACGTGGAGGCCGACCAACCCGCAAGCCGCTGGCGCTGCTTCTCGACGAAGGGATCGTCCACGATCGAGATCTGGTCCGGATCGAGGAGACGGCGCGATTCCCGCGTCAGAGAGGCGGATGTGAGAGCATTCGCCAGCCGGATCGATCGCTCCCGCTCGCCCGTCGCAGCGATCAGCAGCCGGAGCGCGAGATTCTCGAAGGAAGGTCGGCTTGGGCTCAGCCAGGGGGTGACGCCGCTGCCGACGTTCCGACGCCACAGCACGCTTCGCCGCCGGAGCATCGGAAGAGGGGAGACGTAGAGCTCGGTCTTGAGCAGGTCGGCGACCGCGGCCTTGAGAGTCTCACTCGTCTGGCCTTCCAGCCGGCCCCAGGCCCGCATGGACTGCTGGAGCTTCTGGCGGGTCTCGACGGCCCGCGACCATTCGTCCCAGTCGGAGGCCATCGCGGCAGAGTACTCCGACGCCGCGAGCAGGTCGCACAGCCCATCCCAGCGAGCGGGGAGTGTCGCGGGATCGAGCTTCTTCGCCTGCCGCTGGGGACGTGCCGAATCTTCAGCCATGCCTTCGCCGGTCTCTGCGCCGATCGGGGGAATGGCTGCGGGAGAATCTGCCGCGGGGAGAATCGGGGCCGCACCCGACTCGACGGATGAAGTCGACCGGCCCTGATCGGTGTCATCGGAACTGGGCTCATCCTCCTGGCTTGTCGGGACGAGAGCTTCCGCCATTTCGACGAGCCGCGTCAGCACATGTGCCGAGCGGTGTCGCAACAGGTCGCTGCGGACCAGGGAGGCGGATTCGGCATTGCGGAAGTTGAAGTAGACCTCTGTCGTCCGACTCGACGGTGAACGAAGCGGCAGAGTGGGGTCGAGAAGAACCAGTGCGACCTGGGTCGGCAACGGATCCTTGCGGATGCCGTCGGGACCGACCGGTGCCACCCATGGACTCGGGGGCGGTACCAGTTGCTGCGTCACGGTCGGATCGAAGACGAGTGGAATGGCAGTGACTCGCCAGGTGCGGACTCCGATCAGGACGGCGATGACTGGCACGAGGATCCAGAGGTCTCGCAGCCGGAACCTTCCGGTCGACTGCCCAATCAGCCAGGGAGCGGCCCCCCAGGCGGTCGCCCCGAAGAGAGTGACGATGAGCGGCCAGCTCGACAGGGCCAGCGGGACGTCCGCGGCCAGCATGAAATAGTGCCAGGCGATCGAGACCGCACCGAGGCCGATCGTGATCGCGTCGGCAACCATCGGCTGCCCGCGGAGGAATCCCGCCCACTGTCCGACAGCGAACAGCATCAGTCCGACCGACAGCGCGAAATGAAAAACGAATGCTCCGGGGGCTTGCTCTCCCTCGATCCGCATCAGCGGGGTGCGGACCACCTCGGTAAGGCCGCGGAGGACCGGCCAGGCGTCGTTCAACCACCCTCGCCCCTGGTCGAGCCGGCCTGCGAAAGTCACGTCATACCAGCCGAAGAAGACCGTCAGCACGACTGCGACGATCAGCCAGGTCCCGATCTTGACGCTCCAGACCCGCAGGGGCGCGACGCCATGGTCACCGAGGAACCGCTGGGTGCCGCGACGTTGATCGCCGAGAACCGCCATCAGGCCGCAGGCGGCCGGCGTGACGTGCAGGTAGAGGAAGTTCATCGGAAGGCCGCCCGACCACCGCATCGCGAGATCGACCATGACGACGCCGACCACTCCCCAGATCGCCAGGAAAGGGACCGCGCCGCGCAGCTCGCGCCACACCAGCGCACGCGTCGCCCGCCATTCGGGGTTTCCCGTTGTGACGAGCCTCTGAAGAAGCTGCAGCCACCGGGTCGATGGCTCGAACACGTGAGCACCGGGGGTCGCCTTCTTGAGAGTGGACGCTTTCCGAAACAGCGGCCGCCCGTCGAGCCAGCGAGCCGCCATCCGCAGGTCAACCGCCAGCACCGCAGCGACAATCGTCCAGTAAACCGGATCCCTCCAGACCTCGGGAAGGAAGTTCCCCAGGATCCCGACAACGAGGATGTCGGTCGTTATCGCCAGTCCTAACGCCACCATGACCCGGTCGACGAGTAGCGAGAAGAAGAACCCCCAGACCACCGCCCCTCCCATGGACCGCAGGGTATTGGCGAGGTCGCCTGGGTATCGGAATGTTCCCCCCGAGATGCTGACGCTCAGGAGAGTGGCGGAGACGCTGCCAATGGCGAGGAGCGCCAGCAGGCTGACGCACGTGAACGCGAGCTTGCCGCCGATCAGGGAGGACCGGGGAACAGGAAAGGTCCGGAGCAGGAAGTCGGTTTCATCCTCGCGCTCGCCAGCGACGAGAATCGACGCACTCGCCGCGCCGTAGCAGACGCTGAGGACGACCGCGACGCCGAAGAGTCCTGAGACAACGGTCTCTTTTGCCACCTGATCGAGGAGACTGATGGAGAAGAAGAGTCCCTGGCTCAGAAGGACGATGACGAGCAGGCCGCACCAGATCTGCCACTGCGCCCGCGACTCTTTCCAGAAGATCCGCTGGAAGCTTGTCATTCTACCGGCCCTCCGTCGCGCTGCCGGCGAATCGTTCCGTCTCCTCCGAGCCGGGCGGAGGAACATGGGTGCGGGATCTCTCCGGGCCGGTCGACCGGGCTTCGCGAAGCAGAGTCAGCAGAATGTCCTCCAGGCCGGGATGACGGACTTCATAGGGATGTCCCGCAGCCGAGAGGATCGAGGCCACCCGCCCTTCGTCGAGATCGCGAACCACGAAAATCTGCTCGTGCCCGAAGCGGGCCTGGCCGAGAACGCGGCCGGGGATCTCGGGAGC
>JAEYWB010000559.1 GCA_023429275.1 Planctomycetota bacterium | reverse complement strand
GTCTGCCGCGCAGCCGACAGTTCCAGCGCCTTGAGCTCCCGGTAGAGACTCCAGTTCCCTCCGTACCGCGTCGCGCCGAGAGTCGTCAGTTCGACGCTCTCGTCCATCGATTCGAGCAGTTCCCGGTCGTGGCTGACCACGATCGCCCCCGACCTCCATCCGGCGAGTAGCTCGATCACCGCCCGCCGTCCGTCACGATCGAGGTTGTTGGTCGGTTCGTCGAGGAGGAGAAAGTCCGGCTCGGCGAAAACCAGGGCGGCGAGTGCGGCACGGGTCTGCTGACCGCCCGACATCCTTGTGAGCGGAGTCTCCAATGGAGTCTCCAGCCCAAGTCGGCCGAGCACAGCCGCGATCCGCGTTTCGAGAGTCCAGTCCGCCAGGCCAAGGTCGGCGTCTGTGGCTTCTCCGCGCGCGGCCCGGCGGAGAAGGGCAAGAGCGGCTGTTGCGCCGAAAAGATCCGCGACGGTCACGTCAGGCGTGACCTGAACGGTCTGACGCAGGCGGCCAAGCTGTCCGCGGACCGCGACGCGACCCGCCTGGGGAGAAAGCTCGCCGGCGATCATCCGCAACAGGGTCGATTTGCCAACCCCATTCCGGCCAACGACACCGGTGCGGGCGGTCGTGAATTCGAGCGACAGATCGGAAAAGAGCGGCGGATGCCCCGCCACGGACCAGGTCAGTCCCGAGACGGTGATGGAAGCAGCCATGAGCAAGATCCTTCGGACGACGGAACGACAGGGAAAGAGGTGTCGACAGTCATCCGGTGAATCACGTCAGGCTCCAGGAGAAAAGGGCAGACGGGCATCGGGACACGGGACCTCGTGCGCCGGTTCACGGAGGTTTCACACAAGGACAGCCACGGACTCTTTCAGCAACGAGGCCCCACCGGTCCGCGGTCATGTGGGTGCCAGACGCGGCAGCGTTCGCCCCCCTCTCCACGGGCCGGCTCGGGGCGGACGCTCCGCGCGGTGTGACGGCCTAGAAATCGTGGGCCAGACGCATCCCGAAGCCGTGGATCGTCCCGTTCATCCCCCGGGCCGCGCCAATCGCTGGCGGTTCGCCGTGGGTCACGACGTAGTTCGCCTGCAGCTTGAGGTTCGGATTCAGGTACCAGTTGAGGCCGAGCGTCACGTCGTCCACGACGCCCCCGTCGATCCCGGTGTCCCGCAGGTAGAGCTTGCTGTAGCGGGCCCCGACCTGCCACGCCCCGAGCCCCTTGCTGAGCCCGAAGTTCTCACGGGGAGTCGTCCGGGCGTACAACCCCGCCTTCCGGTCGTAGTTCCGGACTTCGCCCGTCAGGAAGTACAGGGCCTCCGCGTACCAGCCGTAGACGTATGAGGTTCCCAGCGGCGTCCCCACGAACGGTGCGAGGTTGCCGACCGTGTCCGTCACCCAGCTGCCGAAGAACTCTCCCTGAAGCGAGAGCGAACCCCAGTTCGCCGCGATCTCGCCGCCGAGGAGTCCCTGGTTGTCTCCGGTGAACGTCCCGGTGTCGGCAATGACCGGGTCCCACGGACCGGGACCGTTCCGCAGCGCCGGCCGCGCCCGGTAGCGGATCTGATCGTCGTTGAGGTCCCGCAGGCTTCCTGAGAGTCCCACGTGCAGCAGGCGTGCTCCCTCGTCTTCGTAGATCGGCAGGAAGGTGACGCGGCTCGTCCAGGCGTACTCGCCGCCGCCGAGGCCGTAGGAGTAGGCGTTCGTCGTGTTCTTGAAGAACCCGGTCGCCCAGGTGCCGTGCTCGTCGGCGTAGGTGTCGTAGATCATGAGCCCCGGAACAAAGCCGTTGTTCGAGGGGCCCGTGAAGGCATCCTGGATGTACGACCGCTCCATGAACTCGAGATAGCGGCTGGAGGTGTTGTGCTCCATGCCGATCGGATCCTTGAAGAGTCCCGCCTTGATGTTCCCGACGACCGGGATGTCCTTGAAGATGAAGTAGGCGTCCGTCAGGCCGGTGGTATTGATGATGCTCCCCTCACTCGGGGCGGCGGGGGGATTGACGTTCGCCCCGTTGACGAAGTCGTATTCGACGCACCAGTCGATCCAGCCGTACATCGTCCCGTCGACGCGAAGCCGCGCCCGGCGGAAGTCGACCGCGTCCGAGGTCCGTGCGCCGCCGGCGTTGTCGAACGCCGAGTCCCCCTGGAAGAAGACGGCGTCGATCTGGGTCCGCCCGCCGACGTGGACCCGGAACTGCTTGTCGGCGCTCTCGAGTTCGAGACCGTTCTTCCACTTCGCGGACATCGAGAAGGGGTCGGCGGGTTTGGCGGCGGCTTTCGGGAGAGCGACTCCGGCCCCGCTCCCGTCCGCGGCGACGAACGTCTCTTCCTCGGTCGGCATCCACGACGGAATCGCCGCCGGCGCGGCAGGAGGAGCGACAAACGTCTCCGGCGTTCCGGCGGCGTCGGTCTTCGCCGCTTCCGACTCCGCGAGCCGGCGCTCGACGGTTTCCAGCCGTTCCCTCAGGGCGCGGATTTCGGCCCGGGGATCGTCCACTTCGACGGGGGTCCCTCCCGTTCCTTCCTGGGCGGAAACGTGATCGACGATCGAGCCTGCAAGCCCGACCAGGACGGTCCAGAACGCCAGAATCCGAACAAGTCGCATCGAGGAAATCCGTCGGAGAACTTCATGACCAGACGATTCCTTGATGGTTTCGGCTGCGTGACTCTGCCGCGAGAATCGTTTGCGACGGTCTTAACAGTTGTAGCGTTCCGGATGTGCCGGCAATGCCGGTCAGCAAAACTGGGCAAACTGGGGTGTTTTGCCGTGGCGATCGCCGTCTGCGACGGCGCGGCGAGCGCCCCCTCACTTCGCTGCAGCCTTCTTCCCCTGCTGGACGGCCTGCTCAAGAGCGGGCAGCTGATTCATCAGGGAGTCAAACCGGCTCGGCCAGGCGGTCCGGCGGACTTTCGCCAGGGCCTCCGCCGCCCGATCGAACTGCTTCACCCGGATCAGCGCCGCCGCCAGGCGGACGAGCCCGGTCGGCTCGAGCTTTCGCAGTTCGGCGACCTGTTCCCATTCGGGGATCGCATCATTCCACCTTCCCTGAGACTCGCGGAGCTCTGCGAGAGCCTGGTGGTTCTCGGCTTCGTTCGGCGACGCCTCGACCAGCGACGTGGCCGCCCGCTCGGCGAGATCCGGCAGTTTCTTCGTCCGGTCGGCGAGCTTCTT
>JAEYWB010000556.1 GCA_023429275.1 Planctomycetota bacterium | reverse complement strand
CCTTCCGAGATCGGAAGACTACTCGCTGATGACTAATCGTTGTGAATCTTCCGCAGACGGGCCGAGGTCCGGAGCATCCACTGGATCCTCTCGAACTCATTGAGCCAGTCCTGTACGACCGCTGCGGTCAGGGAATCGTCCACCAGGCCGGTCGAACAGGTCGCCCCGATCGTCGACTCGACGACCGACCGATACTTGGAAAGGGTCCGGTCGCCGTACCGGCCGCAGATATGGCCATCCTCGCTGAGGAACACGACCGTCGGGACGCGGGCCGCGCCGCACGTCTGGACAGCCGAGGCCAGGTCCGGGTTGTCGTCCCGGTCGAAGTAGTGAATCTTGAGCGTCGGCGTCTGCTCGGCGAACCGTTCGAAGATCGGACACTGGTTGACGCAATCGCCGCACCAGGTCCCGGCGAGGACGAGAATCTTCATCTCCCGGGTGAAGCTGGCAAGCAGTTCGGTCTGGGCCGTCGTGAGGCGGACCGAGGCGTAGAAGTCGCTCCATCGGGCTCGCTGATCGGCAGAGCCGTACCGCTCGAGGAAACCTTTGTAGGTCATTCCATCGGCGAACTTGGCGGCAAAATCCATATTGGTTCCTGTCGGGTACGAGGGGGCCCGGTTTCATGATGGTCAAGCGACGCCCGAAGAGCAAAGCCAACGGCGGCGAACATGGTTGGTGGGAATCCGATGCCGTCATGCCCGATCGCCCCAGTCCTTTGAAGGTGGCGAAGCGGTGAGGCTCGCTCTGGTCAATCCCTGGCAGCAGGGGACCTGACGGCCTGAAAGGCCATCCGTTCCTCCAGCCCGGCCCAACGGGCCGGGTGATTCACGACAGAAAAGGAGCGAAGGCCTGAAGGGCCGGCCGTTCGACAAGCCGTCGAACGAATGGCCCATCGGGCCGAAAGAGACACGATCAGGCCACATCACTCAAACCCCCAGCGAATCCTCCGTCTTGCCACCTTCAAAGGACTGCCCGATCAACCAGACGGGGGCACCGCGGCTGGCTTCCGGTCCCATCGGTGACAAATCAGGGGGACTCACCTGACCGACTCCGCGCCGAGGGGGCCGACACCCCTCTTCCTGCCGGCGAACGGAGGGGCCTGCTCCAACTCCCCGGCATCGGCCGCCATGTCGTTTTTGGATAGGCAAACGTCGGTTGTCGGAATGGCCGTCCGAAGTCTCCGCCGCCACGATGAATAGAGAGAAACGGTCCTCCCGCCTGGTTCCTCTCCTCCCCGAAATCCTCCTCCGCTGCAGATGTCCCGCCGCGTCGGTTCAGGATAGGATTGACCGGTGGCTCCCTGGTCCATTCCGTACGAGTCCGTTGTTGTCGTTCCGCCCGACCTCCTTCGCTCGCACTTCGCCCATGCGTCATTCGTTCGTCCTTCCGGCCCTCCTCGGCTTTCTCTGGTGTGCCTCGATCGCCCCGGCGGAAGAGACTCCGTTTCCGGCGGAAAAGCTCGACTTCTACAAGAAGGAAGTCCTGCCGATCCTCGAGCAGCACTGCTACAAGTGCCACGGACCGGGGAAGGCCAAAGGGGGACTGACGCTCGCCGGACGGGCTGCCATCCTCACGGGGGGAGACAGCGGGCCGGCGGTCGACTTCAAGGCGGTCGCCGAGAGCCCGCTTCTCCAGGCGGTGAACTACACCTCGTTCGAAATGCCCCCGTCCGGGAAGCTGCCGGCCAAGGACATTGCAACCCTTCAGAAGTGGGTCGAGATCGGGCTGCCGATGCCGGCCGGTGAAGCGGCCCCCGCCACGACGCACCACGGCCCGCCGCAGGTGACGGAGGAAACGAAGAACTTCTGGTCGTTCCGGAAGGTTGTCAGGCCGTCCGTCCCCGCAGCGAAGAACCCGGCCTGGGTGGTGAACCCCATCGATGCCTTCATCCTCGCGAAGCTCGAAGAGAATCAGCTCACGCCGAATCCCCCGGCCACTCCGCAGCAGCTCGTCCGCCGGGTTCACTACGACATCCTCGGCCTCCCGCCGAGCCGCGACCTGGTCGATTCCTTCTCAAAGAACCCTTCGGCCGAAGAGTACGGGAAGCTCGTTGAGGAACTCCTGGAGTCACCGCATCACGGCGAGCACTATGGGCGATTCTGGCTCGACCTCGTCCGCTACGCCGAAACGAACAGTTTCGAGCGGGACAATCCGAAGCCGTTCGTCTGGCGGTACCGCGACTACGTCATCCAGGCGTTCAACAAGAACAAGCCATACGACGAGTTCGTCCGGGAGCAGCTGGCCGGGGATGAGCTCGACGGCGTCACCCCCGAGTCGATGATCGCGACCGGCTACTACCGGCTCGGCCTGTGGGACGACGAACCGGCCGACCCGCTGCTGGCGTTCTACGACGGGATCGACGACATCGTCGGCACGACTGGGCAGGCGTTTCTCGGCCTTACGCTCAACTGCGCCCGCTGCCACGACCACAAGCTCGATCCGGTTCCGCAAGCAGACTACTACCGCTTCGCAGCGTTTTTCCGGAACATCAAGCACTACGGTCGCCGGTCCGATGATTCCGTCCAGGAGGCATCGGTCGCAAGTATTGCAACACCGGAGGAAGAAGCAGCGACCGCTGGCGAGAAAAAGAAGTGGGAGGAAACGGTCGCCATCCTGCGAAAGCAACTTGACCGCGTCGAAGAGCAGATCCGGCCGCACCTCGTCGGCGGCGAAAAGGACGACTTCACGCGAGAGAGCGAGCGGCAGCGCGTCATCCGGAAGCATGTCGGGCGCCATCTCTCCGAGGACGACTTCAACGACTACGCCCGGGTCCGCCGCGAGTGGTCGGAACTCCGTAACCGCCCCCCTCGAAGTGCGAGCCAGGCGCTCGTCATCAAGGAGGAAGGGAACAAGGCTCCGGAGACGACGATCCTGATCCGCGGCAATGCCCACGCAAACGGCGACGTTGTCGAACCCGCCTTCCCGGCGGTCCTCTCCCCCCCTGCCCCCGCCATCCAGCCTCCGGCCAGCGGCAAGAGCACCGGTCGGCGGAGAGCGCTCGCCGAGTGGATCGTCAGCCGCGACAACCCGCTCACCGCGCGGGTCATGGTCAACCGCATCTGGCAGTGGCATTTCGGCCGAGGTCTCGTCCCATCGACGAACAACTTCGGACTGCAGGGGGACGCGCCGACCCATCCCGAGCTTCTCGACTGGCTCGCGGCGGAGTTCATGGAGAGCGGCTGGAACATCCGCCACATCCACCGGCTGATCCTCGCCTCCAACACCTACAGGATGTCGTCGCAGGGGAACGAAGCGGCTCTCGCCAAGGATCCGCAGAACAATCTCATGTGGCGGTTCGATATGCGGCGTCTGCGAGCCGAAGAGATCCGCGACTCGATCCTGGCGGTCAACGGGACGCTGAACCTCGAAAAGATGTTCGGCCCGAGCATCTACCCGGTGATCGAGAAGGAAGTTCTCGCGGGGCAGTCGGTCCCCGGCTCCGGCTGGCACCAGTCATCCGACGAGGACCGTCGCCGTCGAAGCGTCTACATCCACCTCAAGCGTTCCCTGACGGTGCCGCTCCTGGCGAACTTCGACGTCGCCGACACGGACTTCACCTGCCCGACCCGGTTCGCGACGACACAGCCGACGCAGGCCCTGAGCATGCTCAACAGCGTCTTCCTGCTGGAGGAGTCACAGAAGCTCGCGAGGCTGCTCAAGGAGTCGTCCGGCGACGACCGTTCCGCGCAAGTTGCCACCGCGCTTCGCCGGGCTCTTCAGCGAGAGCCGGAGCCGCAGGAGATCGAGCGGGGAGTGAAGCTGATCGGCTCGCTCGAAAAGGAGTTCGGCCAGTCGCCAGACAACGCCCTCAAGTACTTTTGTCTGACCGTGCTGAACCTGAACGAGTTCGTGTACCTCGACTGAGGGCCGATGTGATCGTCCTTGGACCATCGGAGGAGTGCTGATGACACCACCAGTTTCACTGTCTCCCGAGATTGATGCAGCCCTTCAACAGATGCTGCAGCTTTCAGAAGAACAACGACTGTACCTGAGCGACCGACTTGCGGAGAGCGTCGAATCCATGGACGAAGAATTGGCAGCAACGGTCTCGCGTCGTCTCATGGAACTCGAAGAGGGGCGTGTCGAGGTAGTTCCGGCGGAACAGGTGTATCGCGAGGCGAGGGAGCACCTCCGTGCGATCCGTTGACTACCCCCCTGCGGCGCGACAGGAGTTGATCGACGCGGCCGTCTGGTACGAGAGAAAGAAGAGCGGACTTGGCGAGCGATTTCTCGACGAAGTCGCGAAGAGGCTGGAGCGAAGCTGTGGTCAGGTGGCTCCGGGTTTCTCATCCGATTTCGGAACGCACACCCTGTTGGTGAGGCGGTTCTCCTACAAGTTGATCGTCCAGATCGATGCGACTCGAGTTTGGGTTCTGTCGGTGAGTCACCAGCGGCGGAAGGATTCGCATTGGCAAGGGCGGGTGACGGATTGACTCGCGTGATTCTTTGAAGATGTCGACAGCTTTCGCGGAGCACACGATGGGACTCGAGATCGTCGAACTGGGAATGATGATCGAGGAAGAGTTCGGCATTCACATCGAGGACGCCGACTACGAGCGTTTGAAGACCGTGGGGGACGTGGAACGCTATGTGAGTTGGAAACTCGGGCGATCACGGGCGGGTGGCTGGCGTCAATACGACGTCTCGCTCGTGCGCGGATTCTGTGCCATACGGCGGGAGATCGTTCGGCAGACTGGAATCTCGCGGTCGGACCTTCGTCCGTCGACTCGGCTGATGCAGCACTGGGGGTCGATGACCACATGGCGGAATACAAGTCAGTCGCTCTCGGCAGCCCTCGAGGTCCCGCTCCCGGTCTGGCGCGTGGAGGGATGGATGCTCGGCGGCGGGTTGGCCATTCTGGTCTCGCCTCTCGTTGCTGCCTTCCTCCTTGCAATGAACCTCGATCGACTCCCGCTGGTGATACCGGCCTTCGTCGTCACTTGCACGTTCGCTGGTGCCGTTCTGGCCGCGCGGCGGGCGAGGAATCAGTTTCGCTCGGCTGATCTCGCGGGGGTGGTCCGTCAATCGTGTTACCTCATGAGCCAGCAGGATGGTGAATCCATGCCGGCCTTGGGCTGGCCGTCACAGGGACACGTCATGCCGCGGCTCCAGGCCATGATCAGTGAGAACTTCAGCATTCCGATTGCCGAGATCAAACCGGAAAGCCGGTTCATTGAGGATCTTGCGATGGGGTAGAATGTGCAGGTGTGTCCGATTCGATATCCCATCGCACCGATCTTTTGAACTGAGCCCGGAGTCGCGACATGTCGCCCCACCTGATGCCCCTGTCACCGGAACTCGAGGATGCCTTCGAGAAGATGCTCGAACTTCCTCCGGAGCAGCGCTTGTTACTGAGCGAGATGCTCGCCTCCAGCGTGCCACAGCCCCTCGGCGAGGAGTGGAATCGGGAGATCGAACGTCGAATCGAAAGTTTGGACAACGGAACGGCCCGCTCGGCGCCCGCCGAAGAAGTCTTCGGGCGACTTTGGGAACGAATCCGTGAGAAGGGTTAACGTCCTCGAAGAAGCCGAGCAGGAACTGGCCTCAGCTATCGACTGGTACAATAGCGCCCGACCAGGACTCGGAGCGGAGTTTCTGCGGACGATTCAGGCGAGAGTCGCCCGGCTGATTCATCAACCTTGGGATGGGTTTCCAT
>JAEYWB010000475.1 GCA_023429275.1 Planctomycetota bacterium | reverse complement strand
GGAGGTCCGCCGCCGCCCGCAGCTCGGAGAGGATCCATTCCCTCCATCGATCCGCAATGCCGGCAAAAGAGGCCATGGGCAACATCGAAGTCACAACACGGACTGCGGCACATCAGCCGGAACGCGCCAGCGTCCGGTTCCCTTTGTCACACCAGGGATTCTGGGCTGCGTCCATTCGCTGGCGGGCGCTACCCCCCGGTTCGAACCGGACGCTAGCGCGTTCCGGCTCATCTCGCGAACCCCTCGTCCTGGCGGTATCAAACGACGATCGCGTTCCGGCGGATGCGTCATCTGACGACCTCGCCGATCCGTGACTCGATCGGTGACGCGCGGCGCCCAGGGGGGACGGACACGTTGTCTCCCCTGAACGTCCATTCGCGGCACAGAATGCCTCGCGGCGACGCTGACCTACTTCTTGTCGACGAACCGGTAGATCCCCTTGCCGTTCGGGGCGACTTCCACGATGTAGACGTCACCCTTCTCGTCCTCGCCGTACGACGTAGCCGCGATCTTCTTCGATGGGATGCCGTAGTTCCCCTTCACGGTTCCGGCCGCGGGATCGTAATCGAGCGCCCAGAGCTTGCCGGAGACGTAGTCCGCATAGAGGTACTTCCCGACGAGCCCCTTCACGCGATCTCCCCGGTAGACGTGGCCCCCGGTGATCGACTTGCCGACCTGGTGGTCGTATTCCCAGATCGGGTCGGCCGTCTTGACGTTGGCGGGGGGAACCTTGGCTCCGAACGGGTGCAGGCCTTCCCGGTAGTTCCAGCCGTAGTTGCCGCCGAGGTTGACGAGGTTGATCTCTTCCCACAGGTTCTGGCCGACATCGGCACACCACAAGAGGCCGGTCGCCTTGTCGAACGAGAACCGCCATGGATTGCGGAAGCCGTAGGCGAAGATCTCGCCCCGGGCGTCCTTCCTGCCGGCGAACGGGTTGTCCTTGGGGATGGCGTATTCCTTCCCCGGATCCTTGGCGTCGACGTTGATCCGCAGCAGCTTGCCGAGCAGCGTGTCGACGCTCTGGCCGTTTTCGTGCGGGTCGTTCCCCGCGCCGCCGTCGCCGAGGGCGATGTGCAGCATGCCGTCCGGTCCGAAGGCGAGCGTCCCCCCTTTGTGGTTCCAGTAGGGCTGCTGGACCCGCAGGAGCTCGAGCTCTGAGGCCGGGTCCGCCTTGTTCGGGTCGTTCTTCGAGACGGTGAACCGCGAGACGACGATGGTGTGTTCCTGCTCCTTCGTGACGTAGTACACGTAGAAGTGGCCGTTCTCCTTGTACTTCGGATGGAAGGCGATCCCCAGGAGCCCTTCCTCGTTCATGTTGTCGGCGTACTGGACCCTTTTGCGGATGTCGAGGAAGACCTTTCCTTCGGTCGCCGCCTGATCATTCTTCAGGACGAAGATCTGTCCCCACTGCTCCCCGACGAACACGCGGTCCGAGCCGTCGCCGGCGTGCGTCAGGAAGATCGTCCGGAACGGCTGGGTCTTCCCGGCCTCGGTGATCGGCTCCCAGCCTTCCCACTGGATGTTCGGGAACGCCTGTTCCACCTCGACCTTGAGGTCGCCATCGATCGGGTTGGGGGCCGAGCCGTCTTCGCCGAGGGTCCGGACCTTGATGTTCCGGTACGCAACAATGTCGTTGTGATCCTGGAGGCAGATAAACCCTTTGCCGTTCTTCCCGAACTTCTCCATCTTGGCGAACTTGCTCTTCGCGACCTTGTCATTCCAGTCGTCGCTGCCGACCTTGAAGGTGGAGTAGCGGACGCCGTTCATGTTGATTTCGGAGCCGGCGGGACAGATGCGGATCTGCAGCTGGTTCCATTCGCCGGCGGGGCGGGTGGCGTCGGGGCCTTCCTTCTGCATGAAGCCGGGGACGGACGGATAGAGCTGGTAGAGCCAGCCCGCCTTCTGCGGGTCATGCCCCTTGAGATTGTCCTGCACCTGGATCTCCGGCCCGGAGTGCCAGGGGGCGCCGCCGTCTTCGGAGACGTGGAACATGATGCCGCTGTTGCCACCCTCGGAGATCTTGTACTCGAGCGACAGCTCGAAGCTGCCGTACTCATCCTTGGTAATGATGTCCCCGGCTCCCTTCTCGGCCCGGACGAGCGCACCGTCCACGACCTTCCAGCCGCCGGAGATCATGTCCTTCTTGTAGTTCCGCCATCCGTCGGTCGTCTTGCCGTCGAACAGCAGTTTCCACCCGCCGCGCTTCTCGGACGGGGTGAGCTCATTCTCGCCGGCCGCCGCGGGGGCGGGCTGGAAACTCGGCAGCGACGTCAGGAGGGCGAAGGCGGTCGCCCGGAAGAGCCAGCGGAGAGCCGTCATGGAGAATCCTCGGTGTGAGTGAAAGCGGGAGGAACATCGTAAGAGCGGGCAACGGCGACCGAAAGCGTCTGGCACACGAGGTTTTCGGGAGGGTGAGAGACGAGACCACCGGCCTTGTTGACCACCAGGGCGCCACGGCACCAAGGCGGAGAAGCGGCCGCTGGCGACGAGGGCCGCAGCTTGACGGGACAGGCCGCTGAGGAAAGGCCTTCGCTCTTCATTTCTTCCTGGTGCCCTGGAGTCCTGGTGGTGGAATCACTGAGGAGAAGCTGTGGGCCGCCTCCCGTTCAAAATCCCGCATTCACGAGAGCCTGAAGCGCGCCTAGAATCGGTGGAGGTCGCCCGTCAGTCCCTGCCATCTGGTCCGTCGTTCCATGAAAAAGTGCCAGCAGTGTCCGAAGCCCGCCACGCTGCACATCACCGAGATTCGTGCGGGTGAGGTGCAGGCGATCCATCTCTGCGAAGGGTGTGCTCAGAAGTACCTTTCGAACGTCGAGGTCGGGAACACGGTGCCGGCGGACGAGGCCATCTCCGCCGAAGAGGAAGAGACGAGTTCGCCGGCCGAAGAGGTCTCGGAGTCGGACGAGAAGGTCTGCCCGGTCTGCCAGATCACGTTCAAGCAGTTCCGCAGCATCGGCCGGCTCGGCTGCCCCCACTGCTACGACGCGTTCGAGGAAGAGCTTCTGCCGCTCCTCGAGAGCATCCATAACCACGAAACCCAGCACGTCGGGAAGACGCCCGCCCAGACCCCGGCCGAAAACCAGCGGAACCACGAACTGGCCCGGCTCAAGTCGGAACTGCGGGAAGCGATCGAAAGCGAGCAGTACGAGCTCGCCGCCCGGCTCCGCGACCAGATCCAGACGATTGAGAAGGCGCAGAGCGAGCCAGCCAATTAGGGCCTAGAGCCCAGGGCCAGAGGCTTCTATCGTGTCTCGGCGCCCTGGGCTCGAGTGCTGTTTCAATGCTGCAAATGGGAATTTCGTTGGCGGCATGTCATTGAATGACAGTGAGTTGCGACGTAATCAACCCTAAGATGTCGCTGTGACAAAGCCCTAGGCCCCAAGCTCTAGGCTCTAGGCCTTCCCGCCCGACATGAAATTCCTCCACGCCGCCGATGTTCACCTCGACAGCCCGCTTCGCGGACTGGAGCTCTACGAAGGGGCCCCGGCCGCGCGGATCCGCAACGCCACCCGCGAGGCGTTCGAGAACCTGATCCGCCTAGCCATCACCGAGAAGGTGAAGTTCGTCGTCATCGCCGGGGACCTCTTCGACGGCAAATGGACCGACCTCCAGACCGGCCTCTGGGTGGCCGGCCAGTTCCGGCGGCTCGAGCGGGAAAACATCGCGGTCTACCTCATCCGCGGAAACCACGACGCGATGGCGGTCACCGGCCAGACGCGCATCCAGTGGCCCGCCAATGTCCGCGAGTTCCCGGTCGACGGACCGGAGACCATGCGGGATGACACGCTCGGCGTCGCCCTGCACGGCCGCGGATTCGCCAATCGCGAAGTGACGGAGGACGTCGCCCTCACCTATCCGGCGGCGGTTCCCGGGCTCTACAACATCGGCATTCTCCACACGAGCCTCGCCGGAAGCCCCGAGCACGACACCTACGCTCCGACGACAGTCGCCAACCTCGTCCGGTCGGGATACGACTACTGGGCGCTCGGGCACATTCACCTCCGGCAGACCGTGCTGGAGAAGCCGGCGATCGTCTGGCCCGGCTGCCTGCAGGGGCGGCATATCCACGAGCGCGGTGCGAAAGGATGCGTGCTGGTGACCGTCGATCGCGGGCACACCGAGGTGAAGTTCCGGCCGCTCGACGTCCTCCGCTGGTCGCTCGTCGAGATCGAGCTCACACCCGAGTCCCGGCTCGCCGATCTCTATGAGGAGGTCGCTGCCCGACTGCGTGCCTGCCAGCAGGAGGCCGAAGGGCGGTTCTGTGCTGTGCGGGTCGTCGTCGCCGGGCAGACCGCCTGCCATGGCCTGCTGCAGAGCACCGACGGAGCGGCCGAGGCGATCGCCGAGATCCGGAACATCGCGAACAGCCTCGACGAGCTCTGGGTGGAGAAGATCCGCTTCGACACCTCTCCGCCGATCGATCTCGAGGAACTCCGCCGCGGACAGGACCTGATCGGGGAACTCCTGCGGGAGTTCGACCGCCTGCAGACCGTTCCCGACGAAGAACTTGCCCGGCTCGGCGACGCGCTTTCGCCGCTCGCGGGGAAGGGGACGCTGGAACTCAAGGAGGCCGACATCGACCTCCGCAGCCCCGCGGCGCTGCGGCAATGGCTCGGCCGGGCCGAAAGACTTCTGGTCCCGATGCTGACCACGGAGAAGGGCTCACCGGCAGGGGGCGCGGCGTCCGCCCAGGAGAGCTGAATTTGGCGATCTGTGGCGGACGTTTCCCGCCACCGCGGCGGGTCCTCTATGATTCCGCTGCGTTTGCGGCTTTTTGCGAGCAATCGAGGTTCGAGTGACAAGGGAGGAGGATTCGACCGGCCTGGCCGTCAACCCGCCCGCTGCGCCGCTGGTGACGGAAGATCCCGAGCTTGCGTCTGCCCGTGAGACGACAGCTCCCTCGACAGGTCATCATCGAATCCCCGCCCCGCTGACGCTGACGGCGATTCTGCTGTCGATTCTCTCCACGGTTCTCTGGGGGGGCGTGTCGGTCGCGAGCCAGATCGCCACTGACGAACTGCCGCCTCTCGCTCTCGCGACGCTCCGGTTCGCGCTCGCCGCCGGCTTCATGTGGTTCTGGTGCCGGTTCGAGAAAGAATCCCTGGCGATCCGTGGCCGCCAGTGGTGGCCGGTGATCTACATGACGTTCTATCTCGTCGTGCAGCTCGGCACCTTCCAGATCGGCACGGCGTGGTCGACGACGTCGCATTCGACCCTTCTCGTCAACACCTACGTCTTCTGGGTCGCGGCGATCGAAACCTGGGTCCTGAAGACCTTCCGCCTCACGCCGCGGCAGACGATCGGGCTGTTCATTGCCGCCGGTGGAGTCGTCCTCCTCCTGGCGACCGATCGCCGCTCCGCGCCGGGGGCGCAGGACCATCCAACGATCCTCGGAGACGCCGTCCTGGCGCTGAGCGGGTTCCTGTTCGGGATGATGACGATCCACACCCGTCCGGCCCTCGAAGTGATGAGCGCCGCGCCGCTGATCTTCTGGCGGAACTTCTTCGCGGCCCTCGTGATGGGGGGCATCAGCCTCACGACCGAGGACTTTTCGGAATTGCGATGGAGGCCCCCCACGATCCTCGCGGTGCTCTACGCAGGACTCGTGGTCTCGGGATTCTGCTTCTCGCTGCAGGTCTGGCTCCTGCGGCGGTTCAGCGCGTCGCAGATTTCCGTCTTCAGCTTCGCCACCCCGATCTTCGGCGTCGCGATGGGGGTCCTGATCCGCGGCGACACGCTGTCGGGCTGGCTGCTGCTGTCCGGAGCGTGCGTGGCGCTCGGCATCGCTCTCGTCAACGCACCGACCAGGCGGGAATAGCCGGAGCTCCGACGCGTCCCCATACTCCGTGGCCCGGCCTTATAGGCCGGCCGAGCGTTGCCCACGCTCGCCGACTTGATTCGATTCGAATCGTCGCCAAGCTTGAAACTCGGACGGCCTGGAAGGGGCCGGGAAGGTTGTGCGACGGAGAGCGGCCCTCAAGGGCCCATCTGGTCGGCCGCAGCCTGGGCGATGGCGGGCCCGTGAGCAGGCGGTGACAGCAGCGACTGGATCTCTCGCTCGATGGCAGCGGCCCGTTCTCTCAGGTCCTCCAGCTCTTCCTCCCGCTCGCGGATCATTTCCTGCAGATACTCCAGTTGCCGTTGCGGCGTCCGCTGCAGGAGCCGCTGCACGATCCCCAGCAGCAGGATCGCCCGCCAGCTCCGCATCAGCAGGCCCCGCATCCGGAAGAGGCGAGCGGTCCGGCCGAGCTTCGTGAGCTGGTTCAGCCGCAGGAGCCGGCCGATCCGCAGGGCCCGCATGTATTCGATGAACGGCAGCAGGATGATCGCGACGTCGATCCAGTGGTTCTTGATGTACAGGATCTTCTTGCGGACGATCGTGATCATCACGAGGAATTCCATCGTGAAGAGCGTCCAGATCCCCGCCGAGCCGAGCCGCAGACCGAGGTCCCATCCCTTCGGGACCGTCCCCTTGTCCTGAAAGTGGAACTCGAGCGCGAGGAGCGGGAGCACCAGCAGGGCCACGCCGATCATCGGCATCGACAGCTTTCGTTCGACGAGCACGGCCAGGTCCTCGTCCGCCTTCCGCCACCCGAGCCCGGGAAGCCAGACGAACTGCCCGCAGCCGTGGCCCCGCCCCGCGAGCCGCGCGGGAGGAAAGAGGCAGAAGACGAGATCGCGGCGCCAGCGGGGCGTCCCCGCGTGGGCGTGCAGGCACGCTTCCAGGAGGTAGGCCGGCAGCAGTCCGCCCAACAGGAACTCGGACCACCAGAGGAGCCGCCCGTACGGCTCGACCGCCTCGCCGACTCGCAGGTGCAGGACCATCCCCAGAATCACGACGTAGGCGGCCGTGACGAGGAACAAGACCGGGGCACAGAGGCGGTCGAGCGGCGTGGGGGCCGTCTCCCGATCCGAGGGGATGAGAGCTGTGGCGGTCGTAGGGGAGGGACGGCGCGTCGGAGCGGCGAGGGGCACTGCGGTTCTCGGAGGTCACCCGGAAGTCCGGAAACCCAGGGAGGGAGGCGGGCGTCGGATCATACTTCACGTCCGGCCTCGGACCTCAAGGCCACTTCGGAACCCGCAGCTCCACGGGAACGGCGTTCTCCCGGTCGGGACCGGGGTTGCTCCGCCCACGCCGGACGACCCCTTCGACGAGAGCGATCAGTTCGCGGACCTTCTCCGGGTGCTCGCTCGCCACGTTTCGCCTCTCGGCGAGATCGTCCTCCAGGTTGTAAAGCTGTAGCGGCGGCAGGCCCGCGGCTGGCTTGCTCCCGGGCCGCGGAGCGCTCCAGCCCCCGGAATCCGGGCAGAGAAGCAGTTTCCAGGCTCCCTGGCGAATCGCGAACGACCCGTTGATCGAATGCGAAACAAGGCTCTCCCGGCCAGCCGTTGCCTTCGTCCCCGTTTTGGCTTCTGCGGTCTTCAGTGCCGAGAGGAAACTGAAGCTGTCCTCCGCCGCTGTCTCGGGGAGTGGTTTGCCGACGACCTCGGAAATCGTCGCCAGGACATCTGTCAGGCAGACGAGCTTCGAAGACTCCTTCCCGGCGTCGACCTGCCCCGGCCAGCGGACGAGGAGCGGCACGCGGTGTCCCCCTTCGAACAGGTCCGCCTTGTGCCCCCGCAGCGGGCCGCTCGGGTTATGGCCGTGCTCCTTCAGCTCCTCGAACTTCGCCTGGGGAGAGCAGCCGTTGTCGCTCGTCACGATGACGAGGGTCTCTTTCGAGACGCCGTTCTCCTCGAGTGCGGCCAGGATCGAGCCGACCGCGGCGTCGGTCTGCATGACGAAGTCGGCGTAGGGGTTCATGCCGCTCTTCCCCTGCCACTCGGCGGTCGGAACGATCGGCGTGTGCGGCGCGGGGAGCGGGACGTACAGGAAGAACGGTTTTCCGTTCGCGTCTCCCGTTGTCTGCCGGGCGATGAACTCACGGGCTTCACGAACGACGGCCGGCAGAACGTCCCTGGCCTCAAAGCCAGGCGCGGCGGGTCCCTTGCGGGTCTTCCCGCCTCCGGGCCGGCCGTCCATCATCAGGAACTCGCGGTCTTCCGTCGGCTCGACCGTCACGCGGTCGTTACGGAGAAACGTGTACGGGACCATGTCGAGCGAGGCGCTGATGCCGAAGAACTCGTCGAACCCGACGCTGTTCGGTCCGTTGGCGATCGGCTGGTTGTAGTCAACATTCCAGACCTGCTCCCGCGGCTCGATGTTGAGCTCGGTCACCTGCTTGCCAGGCTTTCGCGCCCAGTCCATCCCGAGGTGCCACTTGCCGACGCAGGCGGTGCGGTAGCCCTGCTCCTGAAGAAACGACGCGATCGTCACCCGCCCCGGCTCGATCAGCCGCGGACTCAGCCCTCCCAGCACGCCACGCTGCAGCTTGGTCCGCCAGTTGTAGCGACCCGTTAGCAGGCCATACCGAGTCGGCGTACAGACAGCCGACGGCGTATGGGCGTCCGTAAATCGCAGCCCGTCGCGGGCGAGGCGGTCGAAGTGCGGAGTCGGAATCTTGCCGCCGTAACACGCGGGATCTCCGTAGCCGAGGTCATCCGCCAGGATGACGACGACATGCGGGCGGGGGGTGTCCCCACGGACTTCCGACGAGCTCACCAGACTCAGCAACCCGAGCAACGTGACCAGCATCCGTGTCATGAGAGCGCCTCTCCACATCGAGTTCGAGATGGTCAACAAAATCCCCGAGCAAACCCGCCACCGCAAGCGTCTCAGTCGCCATCTCGCTCCGCGCGATGAGCGAGGGGACGATTGGCTCCCTCCATCGCACCGCGGTTCCGCGATCGGACGTCGATGATGACTCGCTCATCTTGCGGAGCAAGATGGCTACGTTTTCGGCAGTGTGGCCGGGACGACGTCGAGGTGTGGAGCGAATTGCGAGGATCCACGCAGAATGCGTTCTGCGGATTCTGGATCGTCTCTCGCCCCGGAATGCGTTGCCCAACCTTCGACCTCAGGTCTTGCCGTTCGCCTCGGTTGGCCGGCAACGTTTCACCGGGGCGAGAATCGCTCGAGCTTCTGTCTCGCGCACCCTGTGCGGCCTGTCGAAAGTTGCTGCCGGTTTCTCCGCGCGGAAAGCCTGCCCCTGGCCGGGTTGGGCGACAGACTGAGATGGCTGTCCGCGAGACGCGTTCTGCCAACTGGCTTCTGTGGGAGACTTCGTCGCGGAGGAGACTATGGAGTGACGATTCCGCGAACTCAGAATGAAGGACGTCCCGCGTAT
>JAEYWB010000439.1 GCA_023429275.1 Planctomycetota bacterium | reverse complement strand
TCCTGGGGATAAAGAGAAAGAACCCGACCGCGAGGACCATCGCCAGGAATGTCGTCGTCAGCCCTCCGGCGACGAATCTCGAGTTGACCCAGCTGCTCTGCTCGGCACGGACCCCGTGCCGGAGCCGGCTTCCCGTCGGGGCCGGTGTCCAGGAGACCTTGCCGTTGTTGAGGCTGGTGTGCTCCGAGACGCGCTTTCCCGCGCGGTAGAGCGAGAAGACCGAAAGTGTCCACAGCGCCGCCATGACGTACAGCAGCAGGGCAGGCCCCAGCCAAGGGTCGGATGTCAGGATCGAGGCCACGGCGACTTCCAGCACGCTCATCGCCAGGAGCAGCCACATCTGCTTCGACTGCTTCCGCTGGACCAGGAAAATGCAGGTCAGGTACGTGAGGACGTGCCCCGCCGTGATAACCCGCCGTTCGAGGTCCCCGAGAAGGAACTCGTAGCCGGAAACGAAGAACGCAATCACCACCAGGACGTTGGCCGTCGAGACATTGACATGCCAGAGATTCCACCGGTCGACGGTCATCACCGTCAACATGGCCAGGGGGATGGAGATGAGGGGGATCGGCCCTCCTTCGGCGGCGGCGAGCATGCCAGCCGACCAGATGACGACGAACGCCAGGCTGTAATGGAGGAGTTGAAGAAGCCTCTGCACCGGGAGGGAGCTCCGTCGGGCGCCGCGTCATCAGGAAGTGTCGACAACCAGGAAGTTTACACGGCGTCCCGGGATCAGACGAGGGTCGGGCCGCCGCCCCGGTCCGGGCATTCCCGGCGACCGCTCCCGTCCCTTCGGTTCTCAAAGGCCACGGACTGAGCGCCGGAGGCATCTTGCCCCGGCTGGGCTCACGGACCGACGGGAGCGGGTTCCGGCGTCGCAGGGTTACGGCTTCTCCGGTGCGCCGGCCGCCCCGGTGCACGGGACGATGTCCGCCTCGTCCCCGGAGACACGAAGCAGGCCAAGGACCGCGCCATCGCTTTTTGCAACGTAGGCCGAGCCGTGCCGCGACGGATCGATCTTGAGCGACGGGTCGAT
The DNA here is from genome assembly GCA_023429275.1 of Planctomycetota bacterium. GTDB lineage: Bacteria > Planctomycetota > Planctomycetia > Planctomycetales > Planctomycetaceae > Planctomyces_A. The sequence goes on along the minus strand of JAEYWB010000439.1, from coordinate 4,712 downwards.
TTTCCATCTGCCCCCCTCCGCTGTCAGCCGAGTCGCCGCGACAAGCTGCGGGTCGGTTCCCGGACCGCTGACGAGGTAACCATCCTCCGGCTGCCGGGCTGCCCGGAAGTGCGTCGCCCCCGTCTCGAGCCCTTCGACGTCGAGGCGGACGATGTATCCCCCCTCGCCGACGGGGGACGCGGTCTTGTCGTCGATCGGAATCGACCGGTTCGGGAGCTCGAGGCGCGCGGTTCCGGCGACCGCTCCATCCGGCTTCTTCAGCAGGTCGGCCGGGCCGAGCAGGCCTCCGTCCACCGCGAGAACCCACCCTCGTCGATCCGCATCCGAGTTCCAGAACAATCCGTCCTTCGTCCAGAGCATGGCAGCCGGAAGGAGCCGCGCCGCCAGTTCGCGCGGTGCCGCAGCGCTGGCCGAGAGACTCGGCGACCAGTCGAGCCACTCCCGCTGCGGCGCGGCATGCAGGACGAACCGATGCCCCGACTCGACCGGCTCGCCGACTTGCGGCGGGATGCCGAGCTCGATCCCGCCTCGCAGCCACGCCTCGGCCGGTCCGACATGAAGTTCGAAGCCCGTCAGTCCGCCCGCCAGGTGAACGCCGCTGGCGTTCCAGAACCGGACCTCCGGCCGGATCAGGTTGCGGTACTCCGGCCGGATGTAGACGCGTGTTTCGACCGCGCCGCCATCCGCCGAGAGGCCGATCGATCGGACGCCGCCGATCCGGATATGGCGGTAATGGACCGGCAGTCCGGGACGCAGGTTTCGAGCCATCGGAGACTGAAGGATGATCTCGACCCCGCCCGGATAGTCGAGGTCCTCGAGGGGAGCCTCCTCGAGCCCGACGAACCGGGACTCGATGGGAGCGTCCGGCATCGCGGGCCGCATCGCCAGGTACTTCGCTCCGACAACGGTTTCGAGTCCGCTGGCCCCGGTGACGTCGAGCTGCGGGCGGACGATCCAGAACCGGGCCCCCCGGCGGATGAGACGCCCCGCATCCGGAATGAGCCGCACCCGGCAGATGACGCCGCCGGCCGGGTTCAGCCGCAGCTCTTCGACATGTCCGGCGGGAATGCCGAGATGCCGCAGCTCGTTTCCCGCCGCGAGGCCCCGGCCGTCGGCAAACGTGATCTCAATGACGCGGCCCCGGCCTTCGAAGAACTTCCAGGCACTGAGCCCGACGGCAGCAAGTGCCACAAGCGGCAGCAGCCAGATCCAGGTCCGCGGCTTCGTTCCACCAGCCATGACCGCCTTGGGCAGGCCCTGAGGCGGCTCACCGGAGCCGACGGTGCCGCCGGGGAGCCCGTTTCCAGCCGGCCTCGTGGCTTCCCCCCCTGCCGAAGCGGACGTTGGACCGGCCGGTGGGGACGGGGGCGACTCACCACCCGCCGCGCTCCAGAGCGCGTGCGGGTTGAAGGTCACTCCCGCCAGAAGACTCAGAACGACGAACGACGCAAACAGCGGAAGTCCGGGACCCGCGCCGAACGAAACGAGCGTCCCGAGCTTGATGAACGCGATCATCACCGCCACGAGGAGGACGTCGAGCATCCCCCACCGCCCGAGGTGCTCGACCAGCTGGAAGGTCCCCTGGCGATGATGAGTCCGCAGCCATCCGTGACGAAGGCTGAGGAGCAGAATGAGTGACAGCTTCACCAGCGGCAGGACGATCGAGAACAGCAGCACGACCGAGCCGACGAAGACGTGCCCCTCCCGCAGGAGCGAGAGAATCCCGCCGATGAGGCTGCTCTCGTTCGTCAGGCCGAGGCGGCTGATCCGCAGGAACGGGAGCGTCGCGGCCGGAACGTAGAGGATCAGCGCGCACAGCGCCAGGGCCGCCGAGACCTCGTTGCCCCGCCGCTCGTCTTCGACCGACGTGAGAGCGGTCGCGCACCGCGAACAGGCGAGCCGCCCCACGAGCCCGCTCACGTCGTGAATCCGGCCGCAGCAGTGGCAGCTTCGAAGGGAGAGCTCTGTCATGCGGATCTGCCCGAGGAGTGACTGGGACGCCGAATCCCAAGTGTCATCATAGCGCGAGGAACGGGTGGGAACATCGTCGTGCCCCCGACGGGACAACGTCAGGGATCGCCGCCTGGATCACCGGACGCGGATTGACGACCGACCACGCCCCTGCCGATAATCCGCCCCGACGCGTGACCTGCGGGTCGCACAAGCTCAAGTTCTTCGGAACGCTGCGGGGTTACCCCGCGGGAGAAGTGTTCATCCTCATTCGACTTGGACCTCGGCGTCGATTCGCCCTGGAATCGACGGCCGAGGATCGCCACAGGATTCGTTGTGCGACCCGCGGGTCAGCGTCCTGCCTTGCTCGAGAGCCCTCCGTCCCGCCGGACTCGGACCGTGGCCACGACGGCCAAGGCCATCATGATCGGGTGGATCGTCAAACTGGAGTGACTCGTGTTGAGCATTCAGCGATCAGCAATCCGCGAAATGCTGACCGCTGAAAGCTGAACTCTGTCTCCGACAAACCACCTTCCGACGATTGCCCCCTCCTGATCTTCGTGGCGGATGTTCTGAATGGGACTGCTGAGTCTTTTGCGACAATGGCTGTTCGGCGCTCCGGCGGAGGCTGTCCCCCCTGTCGAATCCGCGAGCCCGTCGCCTCCCGCGACAGAAACCAACGGCCATCGCCCCCGGTCCAAGAGTCTGCGGGTCAAGCTGACGGAGTTCCGCTACATTCCCCGTCGGCCCCCCCGGCAGCGGACCCACGAGAGCTCGCGTCCGCCCTACCTGTTCGCCTTTCCGACCTACACGGGGAAGTTCCTCGATCTCTCGCAGGGGGGCGATCCCGCGCGGTTAGGGCAGTTCGGCCTGCCGCCGATGACGACCCCGCGCGACGTCGCGGCGTGGCTCGGGATCCCGCTCGGCCATGTCGCCTGGCTGACCTACCGCCTCTGCCACAGCAATCGCCCGCAGACGCCCAGCGAAGCCCACTACCACTTTCACTGGTCTCGCAAGAAGAGCGGCGGCTACCGGCTGATCGAGGCGCCGAAGACCTGCCTCCGGGATGTCCAGCGGAAGATCCTCCGCGAGATCCTCGACCGCGTCCCTCCCCATCCGGCCGCACATGGGTTTGTGCCCGGACGCTCGATCGTGACGAATGCCGAGCCCCATGTCGGCCAGCGGTTCCTCGTCAAATTCGACCTGGAGAACTTCTATCCGAGTGTTCGCTATTCGCGCGTCGTGGCGATCTTCCGGTCGATGGGATACCCGCGAGAGGCGGCAGTCTGGCTGGCCCGGCTGACCACCTCCATGATCCCGACCGACCTGCCGACGCCAGGGCAGCATCCGAGTGTCGCCTTCCCCTATTTTGGCCGCCACCTTCCGCAAGGGGCCCCGACCTCGCCGGCCCTCGCGAACCTTTCCGCGTTCGCGCTCGACATCCGGCTCAGCGGCCTCGCCCGCTCGTACGGCCTGACTTACACCCGCTATGCCGACGACCTCACCTTCTCAGGACGGGGCCGCTCGGCGGGGGCGCTGCGGGAGTTCATCCCGCTGATCCAGCAGATCGTCAAGCAGGAGCGGTTCCGGATCAATACGGCCAAGCGACGCATCATCCGCAACAGCCAGCAGATGTGCGTCACGGGCGTCGTCGTGAACGAGAAGCGGAACGTCGCCCGCGAGGACTACGACGAGTTGAAAGCGATCCTCCACAACTGCCACAAGTTCGGCCCGGCCTCCCAGAACCGCGCGGGGATTCCGAATTTCGCCGAGCATCTTCGGGGAAGGATCGCGCACGTCCAGCAGCTCAACGCCACCCGGGGAGCCAAACTCCTCGCCCGGTTTCAGAAGATTCGTTGGCCCTCGTGACGCGCCGTCGGTTAGACTTCGGCATCGAAATCCGTTGTCCCATCCCTGCGGATCGTGGAATGCGTCGAGCTGTTCGAAGTCTCGTTGCCACCCTGGTCTGCGGCTCTCTCGCGATCGGTGGCGTTCCTGGCGACCAGGCACTCTACGCTGAAGAGGCGGTCACCGCGGTCCCGGACGCCGAAGGGGTGAAGTTCTTCGAGACGAAGATCCGTCCCCTGCTGACGGAGCGTTGCTTCGGCTGCCACGGCGAGGAGAAGCAGAAGGGGAACCTCCGGCTCGACAGCCTGCAGTCCGCCTCCGAAGGGGGAGACTCCGGAGCGGCGATCGTCCCCGGGAAGCCGGACGACAGCCTGCTGATCGACGCGGTGAACTACAAGTCGTTCGAGATGCCCCCCGATGGCAAGTTGACCGAGACCGAGATCGAGACCCTCACGGAATGGGTCAAGCGGGGGGCCCCCTGGCCGGGCGACAGCAAGTCGAGCGCTCCCAAGCGAGCCGGCCGGGAAATCACCGCCGAAGACCGCGACTACTGGGCGTACAGACCCCTCCTTTCCGCGGCCCCTCCCGAGACCGCCAACACCGCCTGGCCGCGCAATGACATCGACCGCTTCGTCCTGAAGCGTCTGGAAGAGGAGAAGCTCCGGCCGGCTCCCGAGGCGGAGAAGACCGTCCTGGTCCGGCGGCTCTATCAGGACCTCCCCGGCCTTCCGCCGCCGCTCGAACAGCTTGACGCGTTCCTGTCGGACACGTCTCCCGAGGCTTACGAGCGGCTCGTCGACTCGCTCCTCGCGAGCCCCCGTCACCGCGAGCACGCTGCGAGGTTCTGGCTCGACCTCGTCCGCTACGCCGATTCGGACGGGTACAAGCAGGACACCTACCGGCCGCATGCCTGG
>JAEYWB010000422.1 GCA_023429275.1 Planctomycetota bacterium | reverse complement strand
GGTCGAACTCGCCGACACCCTGCGAGCTGACGGTCTTCACCGGGCCGGCGCTCAGGGCGTTGACGCGGATCTGCGACGGGCCGAGTTCGCTCGCGAGGTACTCGGTCGCACTCTCGAGGGCCGACTTGCAGAGCCCCATCAGGTTGTAACCCGGGATGACCTTCTCGCCCCCGAGATACGTGAGGCACAGGATGCTTCCGCCCGGATTCATCAGCGGCTTCGCCCGGCCGGTGAGGGCGATCATGCTGTATGCGCTGATCTCCATCGCGAGCTTGAACCCTTCGCGGCTGCAGGCGTAGACCGGACCGACGAGGTCGGCCGGGGGAGCGAAGGCGATGCTGTGCAGGACGAAGTCGAGGGTGCCGAATTCTTCCTTGGCCTTGGCGAAGACGGCGTCGATGTCCTCATCCTTCGTGACGTCGCACGGCACGAGGAACTTCGTCTTCATCGACTCGACGAGCTTCCGGACCTTGTTGGCGTTCTTGGGCCGGGCCGGGTCCTTGTCGGGCAGGTGGGTGAAGGCCATCTCCCCCCCCTGCTCGTGAATCTGCTGCGTGATGCGGTAGGCGATCGAGTATTCGTTCGCGATCCCGAAGATCAGACCCCGCTTGCCGTCGAACAGTCCCATGATTCGTTCCTGTGGATGGGGGACGGGAAAGGCCGGGAAATCGCTCCCGTGGCTCACCCGCCAGCCATTGCGTTGCGAACCACGAACGATAATGGACCTCTCCGGCAGGGGCAACGCCTCTCGTTTTCGCGGCCCGCAAAACAGAAGCGGTCGTCGATGCGAGGGGTCTCGCCGAAGCCGGGCCGCACTGTGAAAGCGAAGGCTGCGACCTGGTCGAGGACTCTAGAACATGAGCCCGATGCCGACGTTGCTGAAGAAGTTCGCGGCATCGCGATTGAGCCCCCAGCCGACCCGCACGCCGATTTCGCAGTTCGGCGTCAGCAGGTAATGGACACCCGGGCTGACGTACTGCGCGTTCGTCTCGCCCGCTTTCCCCTCGGTGAAGATCCCGAAGTATTCGCCATGGACGTTCCACCGCTCTCCGACGGGAACCTTGAGGACGATCGACGGCGCCCACTGGTTGAAACGGTCGTCCTCTTCCTTCGCACTGCCGTACCGAATGGCACTGTCGAGCTTCCAATCCTCGAAGAGAGTCCAGCCGAACGCGTAGCCGACGATCAACTGGCTGGCATCTTCCGGACCTTCGGTCGGTGTCGATCCTTGAAGGATGATGGCACTTTCGGGAAGCCAGCTCTCCTGCTCCGTGACAGCGAACTTGAGGCCGTAGAGGACCTTCCCCTCCGCCACCGAGCCGGGAGTGTCGTCATCACCGGTCGCATCGGAGCCGGTCACGTCCCCCCCTCCGCCAACCTCGTAGTTCCAGCCCAGGCGGAGTTCGAGGCGGCCGGTCAGTCCGACGCGGGCGAGGAACTCGGGGTAGCTGTGGGAGTCGACCGAACTGCGGTTGTCGAGATACGAGTGAGCCGCCTCGAGCAGCACATGTCCGGCGCCGACAGTGTTCGTGGCGAACGTGAACGAATCGCGGTCGGTCTCGAGGGGTTCTTCTTCCCCTTCCGTTCCGCCTCGATGCGGCCGGACGAGCCACGATCGCTCGGGTCCTTCGAGGATCGAATCAAAGGACTGGGCCGAAAGGTCGCGGTCCCCGGCGACAATCGCGGCCAGGCAGACTGCGGCGAACCACCAGGTTCCGTGGCGACGAGAGGGCATTTCCGAATTCCGTTCCGGGACCACGACCGCCAGCGAAGAAACCTGACCGCTTTGCCTTCCGTTGAATCGGATCGCCCTCCGGACCGTCCGGACGGCAAGACGCGACATCCCGACGGAAACCGGGGAGATTCTGCCGATTATGCCGGTGTTACCGCCGGCCTGGAGCGCGCGGGAATGATTCCCGAAGCGGTCCGGCCTCAGATCTCCGACTGCAGGATCCTGCGTGCCCAGAAGTAAGCCCCGAGATTCAGCAGGATCGCAACCGACAGCATCATCTGCCCGGCAAACGTCGTGAACAGCCGCTCGGTGTTCTCGGGATCGAAGGCGAAGTAGTACAGCAGCAGGATAAAGACCGGCGCCGCTGCCATGTACATCGCCGACTGCCTCGCCTGGGCGGTCTCGGACCGGATCTTCCGCTCGAGCCGCTGCAGCTCGCGGACCGACTGGGCGATCCGCTCGATTGTCTCGTTGATTCGTCCGCCGCTTTGCCGGCTCGCGTCGACGGCCGCCGCGAAGAGCGCGAAGTTCTCGCTCTGCAGCCGGTCGCGGGATTCCCGCAGGACGACTTCGAGCGGCTTCCCCATCTGGTACTCGCCGCACATCTGCTGGAATTCCTGGCAGATCGGACGCGGAGTCTGCCGTGCGAGCAGGTCGAGCGCCTGCGGGAGCGAGAGCCCCGAGCGGATCGCGCTCGACATCGCGACCATGGCGTCCGAGAGCTGCTCTTCGATCCGCTCCCGCCGGCGGGATGCAATCCGGCTCACGATGAGCCAGGGAAGACAGACGAGGGCGATCGCCGCAAGGAGTGCGGAAACCGGCCCGAGGGCGATCCACACGACCGCGCTGAGCC